>JBDTYU010000044.1:0-9677 GCA_040005535.1 Ginsengibacter sp.
TAAGGTTATTTTCTTTCCATTACCAATTCAATTAAAACTCCATTTGTTGATTTTGGATGGAGAAAACAAACCATTTTATTATCGGCTCCTTCTTTTGGTTTTTCATTTACAAAAATAAACCCTTCATTTACTAACCGTTTCACTTCTTCTTCGATATCATCAACTTCAAAAGCAATATGGTGCAACCCTTCACCTTTTTTTTCGATAAATGTATTGATAACACTTCCTGGTGCATAAGCTTCTACCAGTTCGATTTTATCATCACCCTTTTTAAAAAAAGCAGTATTTACCTGTTCATTTTCCACTACTTCTGTTTTATAACAAGGTGAATTTAAAAGTTTTTCAAAAAGGGGAATAGAGATAGACAATTTTTTTACTGCAATCCCAATATGCTCGATGTTTTTCATCACTGCTACTTTATTTCAAATTTACAATGAAGTTTTTTGATCAGGAAAGCATAAGATTTCACATTTCCGACTTTGGTAAAAACTATTGCGGGTGCGAAAGTATAACTTCAATTTAGATGCTTTTGGTGTAAATTTGCAGACGTATAAAAAAATTTATTGAGTATGTTGAAGTTACCGGTTTATCTTGATAATAATGCCACCACTCCTATGGATCCAAGAGTTTTGGAAGCTATGACTCCTTACTTTTTAGAGCATTTTGGCAATGCCGCAAGCCGCAATCACCCATTTGGGTGGGAAGCGGAAGAAGCTGTTGATTATGCCCGTGAGCAGGTGGCAAAGTTGATTGGTGCAGATCCTAAAGAAATCATTTTTACTTCCGGCGCAACTGAAGCTGATAACCTTGCTCTTAAAGGCGTGTATGAAATGTATGCCTCCAAAGGAAATCACATTATTACAGCAACGACAGAACATAAAGCAGTTTTAGATACTTGTAAACACATTGAGAAATTAGGAGGGGAAGTTACTTATCTCGAGGTAAAGGAAAACGGTTTAATTGACCTGAAAGAATTAGAAGCAGCAATGAAACCTGCCACAATATTAGTTGCGATAATGTATGCTAACAATGAAATTGGAGTAATACAACCCGTAAAAGAGATAAGCGCTATTGCAAAAAAACATGGTGCATTATTTTTTACAGATGCCACACAGGCTGTTGGTAAAATACCAGTTGATGTGATAAAGGATGGCATTGACCTGATGGCATTTACAGCACATAAAATGTATGGCCCCAAAGGCGCTGGTGCATTATACGTTCGTCGTAAAAACCCACGAGTTAAAGTTACTGCGCAAATGGATGGCGGTGGTCATGAAAGGTCTATGCGAAGTGGCACTTTAAACGTTCCGGGAATTGTAGGTTTTGGAAAAGCATGCGAATTGTGCAGGCTCGATATGGAAAAAGATACAGCCCATATACGTCTCTTGCGTGATAAACTGGAAACCGAATTATTAAAACTTGAAGAGGCCTATGTAAATGGAAGTGTTGAGCATCGTCTTCCTCATGTAAGCAACATCAGTTTTAAATATGTAGAAGGTGAGGGTCTTATGATGGGCTTTAATAAAAATATCGCAGTAAGTTCGGGTTCTGCCTGCACTTCGGCTTCATTAGAACCTTCTTATGTATTAAAGGCGCTTGGGCTTGGAGATGATTTGGCACATTCGTCTTTACGCTTTGGGTTAGGACGTTTTACCACCGAAGAGCAAATCGATTACACAATTGATCAGGTAAGCTCAACTGTTTTAAAATTGAGGGAAATGAGCCCGCTTTGGGAAATGTGGAAAGAAGGTATTGACCTTGAAAAGATTGAATGGGCAGCACACTAAACAAAAAGCAATTTTGCTTTCGGCGAATAAAATCGTAAATTGTAAATAGAATATTCGTATTTAAAAAATAAAAAAAGCAACCATGGCATATTCAGATAAAGTTATTGACCACTATCAAAATCCTAAAAATGTAGGTACGTTGGATAAAAGTAAAAAAAACGTAGGAACCGGTCTCGTTGGAGCCCCGGAATGTGGAGATGTAATGCGTTTACAAATTGAAGTAGATGATGAAACAGGAATGATTAAAGATGCAAAATTTAAAACATTTGGTTGTGGTTCCGCAATTGCATCCTCGTCCCTTGCTACCGAATGGCTTAAAGGCAAAAGTGTAGATGACGCATTAAAAATTGATAACATGGATATCGTAGAAGAACTCAATCTTCCACCTGTTAAAATACATTGCTCTGTGTTGGCAGAAGATGCAATTAAGTCTGCTATTAACGATTACCGTGTAAAAAATGGAATGGAGAAAATTAGTTTTGCAGAAAGTGTGGTTCATTAATTAGCCGTTTGATCGATGATATAATATACTAATTGAATTTCATTAGCATATCCATTATATTATTCCTGTATTATGATTTACGTAAGTGATAAAGCAAAAGATAAAGTATCGAAGTTGCTGGAAGATGCACACCTTCCGCAAAATGATTATTTTTTAAGAGTAAGTGTTGTGGGCGGTGGTTGTTCCGGACTCAGTTATAAAATGGATTTTGACAACGAAAAAAAACCAATGGACCAGGAATTTGATGATAATGGAATTAAAGTGGTTACTGACCTAAAGAGTTTTTTATACCTGGTGAATACAACACTCGATTTTAGCGACGGATTAAACGGAAAGGGATTTTATTTTAGTAATCCAAATGCCAGCCGTAGCTGTGGCTGCGGAGAAAGTTTTGCAGTCTGATATTTAATTTTTTATCTCCCTGTAAATCGGGATTGATCTATAATGCTAAAGGCTTTCAATCGAAAGCCTTTAGTATTAATAAGAACTAAGGTGTTATAAAGCATTTATTATTTTTGCTTCATGTGGAGTATGAGCAAAATATTATAACGGGCGGTAACTTAAATAAGAAAACCCTGTAAACAGGGCTTTCTCGAGTTGGTTTAGGTAAACTTTTGTAAAAGAATCTCTGAAAATTGTTTTTTAAATCTTCAGGAATGTTTTGGTTGTATCCTTTCTTCAGAGTTCTTACATAATATAAAAATTTTCAGGTAATTCCAGATGCGGTGCAGATAAGCATTATAATATTAATATGACAATGGTTTATATAAAAACGCTGCTTAAAGTAAAATCAAAAACACATAATTATTTTTCAAAACCTAAATTGCACTTTTTTACAGTGTATGATATCAATTGTCAAAAAAGAACTTTACCAGTTTTTCAATAGCCTTACAGGTTATATAACAATAATTTTATTCCTGGTGGTAAACGGTTTGTATCTTTTTGTTTTAAAAGATAGCAATATTTTTGATTTCGGTTATGCCACGCTTGATAAATTTTTTGAACTAAGTCCCTGGATATTTATTTTCCTTATACCTGCGCTAGCAATGCGCACGCTTTCGGAAGAATATAAAACAGGCACATTTGAAATTTTACAAACCCGGCCTCTCACTAAATGGCAAATTGTTTTGGGTAAATATTGCGCAGTACTTTTTGTTATTGTTATAGCATTACTTCCAACGCTGCTGTATGTTTATACCATTCATACATTATCTGCAGCAGGAAGTATTGATGGCGGAGGCATTACAGGTTCTTATTTTGGATTGATTTTACTGGCAGCAGTTTTTGCATCCATTAGTGTATGTTCTTCAGGGCTTACATCCAATGCTGTTATTGCTTTTTTAGTAGGTGCTGTTATTTGTCTTATTTTATACTTTGGGTTTAATGCTATAAGTAAACTTCCGGTTTTTACGGGTAATGCAGATTATTATATCGAAATGGCCGGAATAGATTTTCATTATCGCAGCATCAGTCGTGGTGTTGTGGATACACGTGATATCATTTATTTTTTAAGTATTATTTTTCTTTTCCTTTTTGCAACACAAAAAAATCTAAACAAAAATAGTATCCATCGATAATGAATTCTTTTTCAGCTAAAAATAAAAACAACAAATGGTGGTGGATTGTTATAATTGCTGCAGTATTTACCATCAACTTATTTGCTTCGATAATTCATAAACGTATAGACCTTACGAATGAAAAAAGATTCACTATTTCTTCTCCTGTAAAAAAAATATTGACCAACCTTGATGGTGTAGTGGAGATTGATCTGTTTTTAAAAGGCGATATGCCTTCTGGTTTCAAAAAACTTTCTACCTCCACAGAAGAGCTTTTACAAGAATTCAAAGAGTATGCAGGTGGAAAGATCCATTATAAACTGGTTTCAGCAGATGATCAAATACCTGGAACCTCAAGATCCTATGCCGATACGCTTTCTTCATTAGGCATTATACCTATTAATTTAAAAGTGCAATTAAAGGCTGGTGAACAATCCCAATACATTTATCCCGCAGCATTGGTGCATTATAAAGATAAAATGCTGCAGGTAAATTTATATTCCGGCACACAAAAATTTATTACAGATTTAGAATTGAATAGTGCTGAAGCCTTACTGGAGTATAAGTTTGCAGATGTAATACGTAGAGTGACTGAAGACAAAAAATCTATGATCGCATACTCAGTTGGTAACGGAGAACCTACCGGTGACAACGTTTATGATCTGGTGGAAAATGTCTTACGCAAAAATTATAATTTATTTACTATAAATGTTGCAAGAGAACCTGTAATATCTGATACTTTCAAATTGTTAATGATTGTAAAGCCAACGATTTCTTTTACTGATGAAGAAAAATTAAAAATTGATCAATATATCATGAGAGGTGGAAAAGTGATTTGGTTTATTGACGAGCTGGAAGCTGAAGTAGATAGTCTCCGGATAAAAAACCAGGTTGTTGCTTACGACCGCAATCTGAATTTTGATGATCTTTTATTCAAATATGGAGTAAGAATAAATCCTAATCTTTTAATGGATTTGCAATGCGATTTTTTACCTTTTGTGAATGCAAAAGATTCTTTAGATTATTTACATTGGAACTATTTTCCATTATTTGAATCAAAACAAAATAATATTATCAATAAACATATAGGGTTAGTTGCAGGAAAGTTTGTGAACTCTATTGACACAATTAATACTCCGGATATTAAAAAAACTATTCTCCTGAGTTCATCTGAAAACGCACGAACGATTGAAACACCTGCATTAATAAGTGGAGAAGAAAACCGTAATGCCCCGGAAGATGATGCTTATAAAAAAAAGGATATTCCTGCGGGTATATTGCTTGAAGGAAAATTTACATCTCTTTATAAAAATAGGTTAAGCCAGGCTGTTTTGGATTCTCTTATGAATTACAATACTCCTTTTTTAACTCAGTGCATTAATGATAATAAAATGATTGTTATTAGTGATGGCGATATTGTTTTGAATAATGTTTCAAAACAGCAACCATTACCTATGGGAGTAAATACTTACACCGTTGGAACTCAATATCAGTACCAGTTTGCCAATAAACAATTTGTCGAAAATTGCCTTGAATATCTTATCAATAATGCAGGCCTTAGCGAGGCACGGGCTAAAGATTATACACTTCGCCTGCTTGATCCTAAAAAGGTTACTGAACAAAAGGCAAACTGGCAAATAATAAACCTTGCATTCCCGGTATTCTTCATCATTTTAGGTGGAATAGTTTACCAATGGTGGCGAAGAAAAAAATACAGCATCTGATCGATTACTAAATGACGTCTTGTTTCATTTTAAATTTTTTCAAAACATATCTTTGCCAGAATACTTTGTAAATGAATTCAACAGAATGGACCTACGTAGTGTTTGGGATTGTAATTGTACTCGCATTAGTTTTTGATTTTGGCTTGCTTAGTAAGAAATCAAAGACTGTATCAATCAGGCAGGCATTCATTCAAACTGTTTTTTGGGTAAGCCTTGGGTTGGGGTTTTTTTTATTTGTGTGGTATGAAGACGGGCAAACAAAGGGGCTTGAATACATAAGCGCTTACCTTATGGAATGGGCTTTGAGCGTTGATAATATTTTCGTATTTATTCTTATATTCTCCTATTTCGGTATTGAGGATAAACATTCTAATCGTGTACTCTTGCTTGGTATATTGTTAGCGATAATTTTAAGAATTATTTTTATTACGGTTGGAATAGCAATGATTCAAAGGTTTTTCTGGCTACTATATATATTTGGCGGATTTCTTATTTATACAGGCATTAAAATGTTTTTAATTAATAGCGGGAAAGAATTTGATGCTGAAAAAAATGTGGTATATAAATTTCTGAAAAAGATTGTTCCCCTTACAAAATATTACAGTGATGGTAAATTCACAAAAAATATTAATGGAAAAAAGCATTTCACCATGCTCTTTGTGGTTTTGATAATGCTTGCAACAACTGATATTGTTTTCGCCCTCGATTCTATACCTGCGGTATTTGCCATTACGCAAACAAAAATGGTAATTTATACATCGAATATTTTTGCTGTGTTGGGTTTACGTTCTTTATTTTTTTTATTACGGGGTGCAGTTGATAAGTTTAAGTATTTTAAAGAGGGTATTGCCGTTGTGCTGATATTTATTGGCCTAAAAATGTTGATCGAATACTTCGACATTCATTTGCAGATATGGATATCTTTACTCGTTATCGTTGTATGTATTTCTTCTTCTATTTTATTTTCTCTTTATAAAACATTCAAAAAAAGTAAAAAAACAACCGCGAAAGTTTATTAAAATATTGACACTGAATTGATGTGAATGTAAATATCCATTATACCATTGATCAAATTGTAAAATTAACGGGTGGCAAACTCGTAAATTTCAATACTGATGTCCCAGCACCTTTACATCTTTCGCTTGACAGCAGGAAAATTATTTTCCCTGCAGATACTATTTTTTTTGCCATAAGAACCCTGCATCATGATGGCAACGCATTTATAGAAGGATTATATCTAAAAGGAGTAAGAAATTTTGTAACAGAAGATAAGAGTATTGATACAAAGACAATCCCTCTTGCAAATGTTATTGTAGTAAACAATTCCGTTTATGCTTTACAAATGCTCGCTTCAAATTACCGCAGCCAATTTAATGAAATACCTGGTGGCAAAGAGTTTTCAGTAATTGGAATTACAGGTAGTAATGGCAAAACGATTATAAAAGAATGGCTGAATCAATTACTTGCTCCCGATTATTCAATTGTGAGAAGTCCCAAAAGCTACAACTCTCAAATAGGTGTTCCGCTAAGCATTCTAAATATTAATTCATCACATACACTTGCCATTTTCGAAGCAGGGATTTCCAGCACCGGCGAAATGAAACAACTGCAAAAAGTTATTAAACCAACTATTGGCGTATTTACAAATATCGGGCAGGCACATGACGAGGGATTCAACAACCGGATACAAAAAATTAATGAAAAGCTGAATTTGTTTGTACATGCAAAGCATCTTATTTTTTGTTCAGATAATAAAGAGATCAAAAAAGCGGTTGTTGTTTTTCAGAAAAAAATAAAAACTAAAAACAGCTACCTGGAATTATTTTCATGGGGCAAAACAAATGGCAATAAATTGAAAATCTCTTCAACAGAGAAAGGTAATATTCATACAAAAATTGAAGCTGTTTATAAAAAGAAAAAGATTTTAATCACTATACCATTTATTGATGATGCATCTGTTGAAAATGCAATTAATTGCTGGTGTGTCCTTTTAATATTAAATAAAAATTATAGAGAAGTAAGGAAAAGATTTGAATTCCTCTACCCTATTGCTATGCGGCTAGAACTGAAGCAGGGAATTAATCACTGTACCATAATAAACGATAGCTATAGCAATGATTTACATTCCTTAACAATAGCCCTTGATTTTTTGGAACAACAAAAGCAACATAAAAAGCATACGGTTGTTTTATCAGATATTTTACAATCGGGTCAAAAACCAAATGAATTGTATAAAGAAATAGCCCATCTTCTTAAGCATAAAAAAATTGACAGGCTTATCGGTATTGGCCCGGATATTTTTTTACAACAAAATGCATTTTCATCTTTAAATAACAAACAATTTTTTTTTACTGTTGAAGAGTTTATGAAAAATATACCTCGCTTTCATTTTGATGATGAAACAGTTTTAATAAAGGGGGCACGCAGTTTTAATTTTGAACAAATAAGCCAGGAGCTTGAGCAGAAAGTACACCAGACAATTTTATCAATAGACCTAAATGCCCTTGTTCATAATTTAAAACAATACAAGCAACTTCTTAAGCCTGCAACAAAAATTATGGCTATGGTAAAAGCTTTCAGCTATGGAAGTGGCAGTTATCAAATTGCATCAATTTTGGAATTTCATAAAGTGGACTATCTTGCTGTTGCCTATGCTGATGAAGGAGTAGAATTGCGTAAGGCCGGAATTATTTCACCCATAATGGTTATGAATGCTGAAAAAAGCACTTTTGAATCGCTCGTGAATAATAACCTGGAACCGGAGATATTTTCTTTTAGTATTTTGAGTGAGTTTGAAAATTTCCTGAAATCTTTAGGGATAAATTATTACCCTGTTCACATAAAAATTGACACGGGTATGCATAGGCTTGGCTTTACCGGAGATGATATGCATGCCTTGCAGCAGGTGCTTTATGGCAATACATTAATAAATGTCGTAACAGTGTTTACCCATCTTGTTGCTGCGGAAATTGAAAAGGAAAATGATTTCACACTTCAGCAATCAAAAATTTTTGAAGATTGCTGTAAAATAATTGAACATAGTTTGGGATATAAATTTATCAGGCATGCGGCTAATACGGCAGGCATCAGCCGTCACTTGAATTTGCAAATGGACATGGTGCGACTTGGTATAGGACTTTATGGAATAGATAATAATAAAACTATGCAGGCCAAATTAAAAAATGTTACAACACTTATAACTACAGTATCACAAATTAAAAAAGTAAAAGCAGGTGATACAGTCGGCTATGGCAGAAATGCCAAATTAATGAGAGACAGCATTATTGCAACTGTACGCATTGGATATGCGGACGGTTACCCAAGAAATCTTGGGAATGGAAAAGGCAAAATGCTTCTGCATAATAAGCTGGTACCTGTAATTGGTAATGTATGCATGGATATGACAATGCTTGATGTTTCCGGGATTGGAAATATTAAAGAGGGGGATGAAGTGATTGTTTTTGGAGAAGCTTTGCCATTATACACGCTGGCAGGATGGGCAGAAACAATACCATACGAATTGATGACAGGTATTTCACAAAGGGTGAAGAGAGTTTATTTTGAAGAATAGATATTGAAAATAGGGTATTTTATATTGATAGCATTTACGTTTATCTATATTCATTACCAAAACTTAATTTAAAATCGTCATGTCTCTTTGCTAATAATTAACGTACATGATTAAAAGCCTCCCTCAATTTTGCTATCTTTATGCATCAAATTTATTACGTGAAAGGAAGAACTATTTTTTTGATTATATGCCTGGTCGTTTTAGCTGATCAGGCATTAAAAATTTATGTAAAAACACATTATCACACAGGTGAATCGCATGCCGTTATTGGCAATTGGTTCCGGCTTTATTTTATTGAAAATGAAGGGATGGCTTACGGGTGGAAGTTTGGGGGTGAATGGGGTAAAATGATTTTGACGTTATTCCGGCTTGTAGCTGTAATTTTTGGGGTTGTTTATATAAAAAAAACTATTGAAAAAAAATACCACCCGGGATTTATTGTTTGTGCAGCGCTTATATTTTCCGGAGCTCTTGGAAATTTAATTGACAGTATGTTTTATGGAATTATTTTTGAAGATAGCAGCGGGTTTTCTTATA
>JBDTYU010000045.1:0-1530 GCA_040005535.1 Ginsengibacter sp.
CAAAATCTCCCTGGCGTTTCCATTTAGCTGGAAATTCTCCCTGGTCCCAAATAGCAATGTCGCCATTTTTACAGGCGAATAAACAATTTTGTCCCGGGGTGTGTAAATATTTTATCGCTTCTAAATAATCATCATAATCTTTTGCCCTGTCTAAAAGAGTAAACATCTTTAGTTCAATGCTGGGGTCATGTGCTTTCCATCTTACTGAATAATATTTTTCATTGGTAGATCTTGATCCATTGAAGCTTTTGTCATACATGACCGGACCAATATTCGTATAGGCAACGGTATCGAAATAATCAAGACCGCCTTTAACTTTTATTTGCTCAATCCTGAATGTTGTTTTTTGCCATTCATTATTAAACCAATGTTCTTTACGGCTATCATCACGAAATTTTATTTCATAATAATCCCGTACATCACGCATAGCATTCGTAAAACCAAAAGCACAGTTATCGTTAAAGCCGATGACAATTGCAGGAGCGCCTGGAAATGTTGCCCCATAAGCATTGTAAGTTGGTGTTGAAATTTGCATTTCATACCATAGAGAAGGAAAATTTAAACCAAGATGCGGATCATTGCATAAAATGGGATAACCGCTTTTTGTTTTTTTACCACTTAAAGCCCAGTTATTACTGCCATTATCCGGATTTGGTTTTTGCTCATCTATTGTGGTCGAATCTTTTTTATCAAAATAAAGTGAGTCAGCCGTGGAAGGAATTTTCAATTGTATTCCTGGCTTTGAAAAAAGAGTTCCTTTTGGAATTATAGGATCAACAGAATCCATTATAACAGGATATATTTTATCAAAATCTGCCGAAGAAAAAACTGATTTTGCATTGGTATGCTCAAAATCATTTTCGCCGCCGGCTAAATCAAGACTCATATATTTTAGAAATAGCGCCGTTTTTAAATTCGTCCATTTTTCAGGATAATAACCCAACAATTTGTATTCAAGAGGAAGCTTGCTTTCGTTAAGAGATTCTATGTAAGCATTTACACCAGCAGTATAATTATCACATTGTGATAAAGTTGCAGAATCTTTCTCAACTTCTTTCAAGGAATTTTCTGCAGCGAACACCATACCCAGCCTGCGTTTATCACGATCGAACTCAATTGCTTTTTTCCCTATAAGCTCACTTACTCTTCCTGCGGCAGCGTGGGTTTGAAATTCCATTTGCCATAATCTGAACTTTGCGTGAAGATACCCTTGTACAAAATATGCGTCATTATCCTGTTCAGCAAAAACGTGAGGCACGAGACGGTCATCAAAATATACATTCACTTTTCCTTTTAATTGCGGAAATGAAAGGCTTTCTGAAAAATTCTGATTAGCAGGTTCTGCATTCTGCCAAACGCCACTTTGAGGGCTCAATAATTTTCCTAACGGCGCCGGTATTAATAAAGTTGAATTAAGAATTATGATAAGTGCTGCAGTAATGACTCCAAAAATTATAAAAGGAATTATACGCATAAACAGATTTGAAGATGTAAAATACTAAAAAGAATAAAATAGTAAGTGGTCAATAG
>JBDTYU010000046.1:0-7080 GCA_040005535.1 Ginsengibacter sp.
TTTTTTTTTAATTCAATACCTGTAAATAACTAATTTATCCCAATGAAAACCAGCCATTAAAACGGCAATCCAATTTATCCTAAAAAAAACCACTAAACCCAGGATTAATTTATTCCACCGAAGTTTATCTTCAAAGGCTTCTGCACTAAACTGCAGAAGTTTTTTTTTGCTGGTTAAAGATAGTCATTACGAAATATTACAATACTGACTGTAATTTATCATCGGGGAATATTATTTAATTCCATTCTACGTTATTATTATCAAATTCCAGTGTATTGAAAAAACTATACTACTTTTTTATCCTGTGTATATGTGTGAAACATGCGATAGCACAGCCATCCAATAATAATTCCGGTGATACTTTGGGACTAAAACCTCAAAAAGAAAATGTTATTACTGCGGAAACAATTCTAAAAATTGAGAACATAGGAGCAAATATTAATACCCAACTGGCAGAACTGAGACCAACTATATCTGCCGATGGAAATTTATTATTTTTTATTCGCCAAAATGATCCGGCTAATACGAAGTATAATGTTGTTCCAAACTCACAGGATATTTGGTTTTCGGAAAGAGATACTTCTGGCAACTGGAGTGAAGCAGAGCATTTAGAATATCCATTAAATACTTCTGAATACAATGCAGTCTTTTGGGTTTCTCCGGATAACAACAGGATACTTATAAGGAATGCATTTATAAACGGGGACTACATGGGCAATGGTGTTAGTATGAGCTACCTCACTAAATATGGTAACTGGAGTAAACCTGACATGTTGAAAATAAAAAATTATGAAAGGTATGACAGGGGCAACCAATATGGAGCTACGATGGCTAATGACGGGCAGACATTGTTACTTTATTCGTCAGAGGTTGAAGGCAGTTTCAACAACGATATCTATGTATGTTTTTTAGAGAAAGACGGGTCATGGACTGAACCGAAAAGTCTTGGAAAGAAAATAAATTTATCAAAATATAATGAGATGACACCTTACATGGCATCAGACGGGGAAACATTATATTTCAGCAGTGACCGTCCCGGCGGTTTAGGTGATAATGATATCTGGATGACCAAACGTCTTGATAAAACCTGGCAGAAATGGAGCGATCCTGTAAACTTGCGCAGTCCGATAAATACACCAGAGTGGGATGCATTTTTTACATTGGATGCAGGTGGTGAATATGCTTACATGACTACTTTTTCAAATACATATGGATCAAGTGATGTTGTAAAGATTAAATTATTAGAGAGGGAAAAGCCCGATCCTGTAGTATTAGTGAGTGGCAATGTTTATAATGCTAAAACAAAAAAACCATTAAGTGCTTCGCTGGTTTATGAAACCCTGCCTGATGGCGTGGAAGCAGGCAACGCTATATCTAATCCCTCTGATGGTGCGTTTAAAATTGTATTACCATATAACAGGAATTATAGCATTCGGGCAAGTGCCGATCATTTTTTTGCTATATCTGAAAACCTGAACCTCGATTCATTAATCAAGGCCGGTTATAAAGAGATACATAAAGACCTGTACCTGGTACCCATTGAAATAGGCCAGGTGATAAGATTAAACAATGTATTTTTCGATTTTGATAAATGGGATTTGCGTCCTGAATCATATATTGAACTAAACAGGGTTGTAAAACTGCTTACGGAAAATCCTGCAATTGAAATAGAAATGAGTGCTCATACCGACAGCCGTGGTACTGATGAATATAATTTTAAATTAAGCGATAGCCGGGCAAGATCAGTTATGGAATATATTATTTCCAAAGGAATAGACAACAAAAGAATTACCTCTCACGGTTATGGTGAAACGAAACCTGTCACGACAAATGATACCGATGATGGAAGGCAGCTAAACAGGAGAGTTGAGTTTACTATACTAAAGAATTAATTTTCTAAAGCCTTGGGGAATTATCGATTTTGCAAACCAAAATTCCTTAAATTGTTTTTTTATAAATAATGTTTTCTTAGCCGGTATAGCTAATATCAGCTATGCAGCAGCAAACAAATTCCCCGGAAATAAATGCTATTTCTATTTTGCACATAACAATTGGTAATTAACTTCGGGCTATATGCCATCATCTGTTGTTTCTGTGATAAGTTACGATGCTTCCTCGGCAACTCTAAGAATAATTTTTGTATCCGGAAAGATTTATGATTATAGGAATGTGCCTGAAAAAATATTTAATGCTATGAGAACCTCATCATCTAAGGGGACATACTTTAATCAACACATCAAAGATTATTATCAGTTTAAAAAAATTAAATAGATAATGACCAAAAAAAATTATTATAAAGTGATTACCTGCCTGAACTAATTCTGGTATCAATTAATAGATTCAAAAGTCTTTCAACCGGCAAGTTTAACATTGACAGCATTAGGTCCTTTTGCTCCCATTTCAACTTCAAAAATTACTTTGCTGTTTTCTTTTATCTGATCTTTCAATCCATTCGCATGAACAAAAATACTTTCCTGCGTAACCTGGTCTTTGATGAACCCATATCCTTTTGATTCATTAAAAAAAGTAACGGTTCCTTTCCTTATTGCATCTGCAGGGTCAACTGGTAACTGCTTTGGAGTACCAATCTGGATATCTTCTAATTTTATCTTTTTTTGTTTACCAGGATCTGGTGGCGTAGAGGACAGATTGCCGTTTTCATCAATATATGCAAGCATGTCGTTGAAGCTTTTTCCTTCTTTCGCATTATCTTTTCTTTCCTGCTTTCTTTCTTCCTTATCTTTCCTGCTTTTTTCTTTTTTCTTTTCTCTTTCTTTTTTATTCCATGTCTCCTGTGATTTACTCATAATTTTCTTTACTTAAATTTTATTTTATAATTAGTAATGAGTTCAAATGTAAAAAGATAATATTTGAAAATACAAAATTTCTTTGCCAAATCTTATAACCGTTATCCACCTGCTGACAGTGAATAAGTCGGAGGTAGAAATACAGGTATACAAGATTATGTAAAAATCATTGACATTTACATTACAATAAAGCTAACAATCACAATATAAGTTGTGTAGTTTTACAAAAAATGCCTCATGAAACTATTCATAGCTGGTTTGCCTTATGATTTGGATGATGCTGAACTCGAAGAGATATTTGAAAAATTTGGCACAATAACTTCAGCCCGGGTAGCCATCGACAAAGCAACAGGAAAGAGCAAAGGATTTGGATTTGTCGAAATGCCTAATGATACAGAGGCAAAATATGCAATTGAAAATCTAAAAGATATTTCTCTTGGTAAAAAACCACTGGTAGTAACACAGGCAGAAGAAAGACCTTCTCCAAATTGGAAAAATAATAAATCCTCAAGATAATTTTACTTCATTTCTTCACACGGATCATATCTCAACAATAAAGCAAGCGCCACTATACTTTTCCTTAAATTATTCTATAATATTCTTTGCAGATATAGATTGGTTAGCACATTCAATATTTATTTTTATCTTGTTATTTATTCTTAAATAAGATTAATTGGTATGAAACCTAAAATTAAAAGTATTACTAAAAGCGATCGCAAACTTCATGCATCCAAAGCTGATAAAAAATTAGTTAAGCGAATTACTACAAGTAAGAATTGGAATGACCTGCCTCTTGGGGAAACCACAAGACAAAAATTAAATGATATAAGTACCTGGATTGGCAATGCCAATAGTGGTGATACAAATGCTGAAACAAATAAAGATATTAAGAACAGCTACAAAATTTTATTCTCCGGTTCGCGGAGGACAGGTAAAAAACTTGCCGCTAAATTATTAGGCAAACACTATAGCCTGGATGTTTACAGAATAAATCTTTCTAAGTTAGTTTCTAAATATATTGGGGAGACAGAAAAAAATCTTAACAGCCTTTTTGATGCTGCAGAAGCGAGCCATGCTATACTTTTTTTTGATGAAGCCGACGCATTATTTGGTAAAAGAACTAATGTTTCAGATGCTCATGATAGATACAAAGCGCCCGTCATTTCTGGTTTAATGCAACGCCTTGAAGAATATCCCGGCCTGGTAATTTTTAGTTCAAAAAAATATAATGTCGCTAACAATGTATTTACCCAGCCTCTCAATGCTGTGATTAATTTTGAAAAGGCTTCCTGATTTTTGATACAGGATTTGCATCTGCCAACTTACCACGATTGAATATAATCAATCCATTCAGGAAATTACGAAGTACCTGGTCACCGGCTTCTACATAACCCGGGTGATCTTCGTTTCTGAAAAAATCACCTAATGCTCCTTTGCTTATTTTGAAATCTACCAATGAAAGTATTTTAATTATATCATCGTTACGCAAAGAAAGAGCAACTCTTAATTTTTTAAGTATATCATTATTGCTTAGCATTCGGTTGATTTAAAAAAAATGATAAACAAATATAGTTATCATGTAAGAAATAAATGTGACTTATAAAAGCTAACAAACCTAAACATTACCTTTAAAAATAAATATAAACGAACAAGTAAAACATTTTATGGAAAACAAAGGAGAAGTATGGCAACGCGGTCCGGTAGAAAATATTCCGCCATTGTTACAGCCTGTGGCCCATGCTCTATTGCAGGCACGGGAAGAACTGCACGAGATGATGAATGACTTTCCTGAAAAGCTTTTGTGGGAAAGGCCTGCCGGTGTTGCATCACCAGCTTTTCATCTGCAACATTTAACGGGCGTGCTTGACAGGCTTTTTACTTACGCAAGAAAAGAATCTCTTACTGCTGCGCAATTACATGCACTTTCTATTGAAGGCAACCAAAGGGAAACTGTATCCTCTATCACGGAATTAACCGGGTTGTTTAACAAACAGGTGGATATTTCCATAAATGAATTGAGCATAGTAAATATCGATGAGTTAAATGAAGTAAGAACCATAGGAAGGGAAAAAATTCCTACAACCTTAATAGGTTTATATGTGCATGCGGCGGAACATACCATGCGACACATGGGGCAATTATTAGTAACCGTGAAGGTGCTAAAAGATAGCTAAGCTATTTATTCTGCAAAGTTTTTGACTTTGTTTTTTGTCTCCCACAGTGAATTTTAAAACAACACATAATTCATAAATTGCATTTCAATTTTAATAACTTTTAAATAGTACAACAATGAATAAATTAAAATGTGCAATGGCGGCTCTCTTCTTTTTTACAATAAGTTCAACTGTTCTTCATGCGCAGGTGATCACATCTTCGCAAATTGATTCGGTTGCAGAGCTTACATTAAAAACATTTGATGTTCCCGGCATTGCTGTAGCGGTTGTAAAAGATGGAAAAATTATTCATGCAAAAGGTTATGGAGTTCGCTCGCTTAATACAATGCAAAAGGTTGATGAGAATACTTTGTTTGGGATAGCCTCTAACAGCAAAGCCTTTACAGTAGCTGCACTGGGCATGTTGGTTGATGAAAAAAAATTGAAATGGGATGATAAAGTAACCGATTACATTCCTGAATTCAGGATGTATAATCCTTATGTAACCGAAGAGTTTACCATAAGAGATTTGCTCACGCATCGCAGCGGGCTTGGCCTGGGCGCAGGAGATTTAATGTTTTGGCCCGACTCCAGCAGCTTTACAAAAAAAGATATGCTCCATAACCTGAGATATTTAAAAGCTGTTTCAGGATTCAGAACAAAATATGATTACGATAATAATTTGTATGTAGTAGCCGGCGAAGTATTGGCAAGAGTTTCAGGAATGAGTTGGGAAAATTTTATTCAAACACGCATTTTAAATCCATTAGGGATGACTGCAACAGCACCATCTTTCAAACTTTTAAAAGACAAGTCAAATGTTATTGATCCGCATGCACCGGTTGATGGAAAAGTAACAGTAATTCGCAGAGACTGGAACGAAACAGCCAATGCTGCAGGTGGTATTTATAGCAACCTGGCAGATATGTGTAAGTGGGTAATTATGCAAATGAACAATGGTAAATATGGCGACGGATCAGATAAAAAATTATTAAGCGAAGATGTTCATGAAGATATGTGGGCGCCGCAAACAATAATTGATGTAAGAGGGCCATCTCCTTATAATACACATTTTGCAAGCTATGGTTTAGGTTGGTTCTTAAGTGATGTAAAAGGTTACAAGCAAGTTACACATACCGGAGGACTTGCTGGCATTGTGACGCAGGTAACGCTTATTCCTGAAATGAAGCTTGGTATAATCGTGTTTACTAACCAGCAATCAGGCGCTGCATTTACCGCAATTACCAACACTATTAAAGACAGTTATTTTGGTATGCCAGCAACGGATAGAGTGAAGCAAATGCATGACAGGGTATTAGCAGGTGAAGCCAATGCAAAAAAAATTACCGGGGATATATGGAAAGATATTGAAACACAACAAAAAAGTAGCAGCGCAAAAACTGATATAAATAATTTTACTGGAACCTATACTGATAAATGGTTTGGCGATGTAAGTGTCTCGGTTAAGAATGGAAAACTTTGGTTCGATTCAAAAAAATCGTTTCTGCTCACCGGCGAAATGTTACCTTATAAGGGAAATACATTTGTTGTAAAATGGATTGATAGAAGTCTCGATGCAGATTCATTTGTAATGTTTGACCTGGACAATAATGGCAAAGCATCACACATGACAATGAAGCCAATTTCACCTTTAACAGATTTTAGTTTCGACTTCCAGGACCTTGATTTTACAAGAGCAAAATAAATTGTTAGTATGAACCTCTGGACGAAAAGCACATATATTCATCCGAAAGAAATCAAATGATTTTTAGAGAAGCTCAAATGGAAGACATACAAAAAATACAGATAGTGCGTAATTCTGTAAAAGAAAATATTTTGTTGAATTCTGCACTTGTTACTGATAAAGATTGTGAGGAATATATAACACTTCGGGGTAAAGGCTGGGTGTGTGAAATAGGTAATTTTATTGTTGGTTTTGCAATTGCTGACGTTAAAGAAAATAATATCTGGGCTTTATTTTTACAGCCTGAATATGAAAGAAAAGGTATCGGGAAAAAATTGCATGATTTAATGCTTGAATGGTATTTCTCAAAGACAAAACAAAAAGTTTGGTTGGGTACTGCACCGCACACGAGGGCTGAGATGTTTTATAGAAAGCG
>JBDTYU010000047.1:0-9277 GCA_040005535.1 Ginsengibacter sp.
CAAACATATATATCCAGCCAGCCATCGCCATTTACGTCAACCATGGTAACACCGGTACTCCACATGCTATCTTGTTTTAAGCCCGCCTTTTGTGATATGTCCTGAAATTTAAAATTACCCTTATTAAGATATAATTTATTTTCACCCATATTTGATGTAAGTAATATATCTGCAAGACCATCATTATTTATATCGCCGGTAGCAACCCCGCCACCGTTATAATAATTTCTGAAATAAAAGCTATTCTCTATTTCCTGATCCACTACTTTATTATTAAAATTTATACCTGTATCAGGAAGTAATTCAAATAATTTTTTCTGGTTAGATTTGCAGGAAAATAAAATAAACAGCGCGGGTAAAAATCTAAGAATAAATTTCATGTCGATACAATAATCTTCTTATGCGGATATTTCATTCTTCGATTATTCAATTAAGGATAAATGTAAGAAAACCCCATTGTATTTGAATATCATCAATATTTTTTTATCAAATCTTTAAAGTAACCTAAGGTTTTATTTGTAAGAAAATTTTAAAGAGCAACTTTTAATAAAAGCAAAAAGGCCATTCATGAATGGCCTTTTACTTTAAAAATACTTATGTATTAATAACCGGGATTCGCTGTTAAATTAGGATTACCTGCTAATTGTCCATCAGGAATAGCATATAGAAGAAACTTGGGATCACTTGCATCTGGCTTTCCCTGGAAAGGCTGCAAGAATTTGCCAAAACGAACTAAATCCTCTCTTCTCCAATCTTCCAGATATAACTCCCTACCTCTTTCATCTAACAGATTATCTAACGTAACAGAGACTAAAGGTGTTGCTCCTCTATTTACACGTATTGCGTTCACAAGAGTTAAAGCAGTAACTGCATCATTGGTACGCAATAAAGCTTCTGCTTTCATCAGCATGGCATCAGCGAGCCTGAAATAAACAAAATCATTATCTATATTACCACTGTTATCATTTGGATAATCAATTGGATATTTAAAAGCACGAATACCTGTTACCTCTAAATTATCGCCAACTTCAAGTGCGCTTATTTCAGGAGTAAAAATTAAAGGTGCTCCAGACCTGTCTTTGAGCAATTCATCAGTAGCCCAGTTATATTGTTGACCTATTAGAAATCCTACATTCACCCTGTTTCCGGGATTTGCCGCACCAGGAGTGGGATAAGGAATTCCTTTACGTATATCCGTATTTTCAAATTTATTATAAAAATCAGATAACGTTGTAAAACCATTCCAGCCACCTGGATTCTGATTATAGTGCATGGTAGAATGCCACCTGCTGCGCACAGTAGAACCCGTACTACCGGAAACACCGGCAACATTTTCCTGTGTCCAAATATTTTCTTTTCCTATAACAGTATTGGTAGGCGCAAAATTATCGAAATAGTTTGCACTGAAAGTATAGCCACCGGCAATAACCTGATCGGCAAGTGTACTTACTTTTTGCATATCTGCGGGGTCAAAGGTAGGAGCAGCCCTGTTTGCATAAACACCTCTATTTAAGTAACATTTCATTAATAACATCTTAGCTGCATTTTGATTTGCCTTTCCAGCCACACCGGTTGGTAAAGTAGGCATTACAGCATTAATTTCACTTATTATATAGTCAAGGGCTTCTGAGCCTTTACGCACTCTTGAAGGTTTTATTGTGCTTTCACCAGGATCGCGATAAGGCACCTGGTCCCAGCCATCCAATACAAGGTAGTTGGCAAAAGCACGTAAAAATCTAGCTTCGGATGCCTTAGATGAAGTAGAATCAAATCTAAGTAAATCTGTCGCGGAATAAACGGTTCCAAGCAGTTGATTAAAAACGTCTCTTATATGTATATTTGAACCATCCCAGGTATGTGAATGCAACACGCGCCATGCCCCGTTATCATCCCAATCTGGCCCGCGGGTCGGTCCTATCAATTCATCCGTAGTCATTTCAGACAGTGCATACCAGTTTGCCTGATCCTGGAATGTTGTCTGAAGAGAATTATAGACACCTTTTAATAAAGCATCAATATTAGGTGTACCACCGGCACTTGTAAGGTCAGGTTGATCCCCATTAAATTTTTCGTTAAGCTTGGTACAGCTGGCGGCGACTATAATAAAGCTTGAAATAACAATTATTTTCCTTATCATATATTTTATTTTAAATTAATTATAATGAAAAATTAACTCCAAAAGTAACCGTACGTGCCGATGGATATGGCTCATATTCTATCCCTACAGAAGGGACATTATTCACGCCTTTATCAACATTCACTTCGGGGTCAAATCCTTTGAATTTAGTAATAGTGAATAAATTTTGCCCTGTAGCATACACACTTATATTCTGGAAAGATTTACCGATATTACCAAAAGCATAAGAAATTGTTGCATTAGTCATTTTAAGATAACTGGCTTTTTCTATAAACCTTGAAGAAGAAGTAACGGGATTTCCGAAAGATTCTTTTACGGGACTTTTAAATGTTTCAACAGCAATATTTCTACCTCCTCTAATATCACCAACATTCACAACATTATTAAGTGTTTCAATATAAATATCCTGGCCAAAATTTCCATTGAAATTAACAATAAGAGATAATTTTTCATATCTCCCTGAAAGATTAATCCCTAATAACGTTTTAGGATTTGGGTCTCCAACAAAAGAAGGTATATCTCCTTCAGGATATATAGCTAACCCTGTGCCTTTATCAAATCCAGTGAATCTCCTTGTATAAAAGGCATTAATGGGTAAACCATTTCTTAAAATTTCAACAGTTGCACCAGATGAACCCTGTCCACTTAAACCTCCCGTTTGAATATTACTTAATAAGCCCGATACCGAATTTTTTAAGAAGGTTGCATTGGCTCCAATATCAAATGAATATTTCTCTTTTGCAATAACAGCAACATTAACAGTAGCTTCAAATCCTTTATTTTCAATTTTTCCAGCTATGTTTTGCCAGGTAACACCTCCGCCGGGAGGAGCAGGCTGTATGGGTACAGTAGGGAATAATAAATCTGTAGTAAGCTTATTAAAATAATCAGCTGTAGCAGTAATTTTATTTTTTAGAATCGCTATGTCCAATCCTATATTATATTGCCTGTCAGACTGCCATTTCAAATCAGGATTAGCATTGGTGACTTGTTGCTGTCCTCCTCCACTCTGAAATACATATTTTCTCTGAGAAGCTCCTGAAGGGAATTCCTGGTTACCAGTTTTTCCCCATCCACCACGTAATTTAAGAGAATTAATAAAAGATACTTTAAAGAAATCTTCTTTTGAAATGTTCCAGGCAGCAGCTACTGAGGGAAAATTTCCATATTTATTATTCTTTCCAAATTTTGTAGAACCGTCTCTGCGGAAAGTACCCGTAAGTATATACTTATCCAGGTAATTTAATATTGCTCTTCCAAAATAAGATTGTAATTCCTGGGTAGGATCAATAAAGGAAGAAATACTCCGGTTAGTAGCATTTGAATATTGGATATAATTTGTATAATCTAATCCGTAATTACCAAATCCTCCCGGGACACCACCCTGACCCCTTCCATTCAAATTTGATCCTTTGTTTACATACTTTAAATATTCAAAACCAACAACGGCATTTAAATTTAGATTAGTAGCAATAGGTTTATCAAAACTCAAGGTATGTGTAAATTGTTCCGTAGTTAGCTCATTTTGACCAATAGCCGCAAATCCTAACCTGTTGAATACTTCAATAGAATTTGCCACTGAACTTCTCCTTGTGCCTGTTGAATAATCAATACTATATTGAAATTTGTACACCAGCCAATCAGTAAATTTGAAATAAGGAGATATACTTGCAAGAATGGTAGTCACTTTAGACCTGTCCTTTATAGCGTCTGAAACGGCCAAGGGATTATAGATAGAATTACTCCTGTAATCAACGAGTGAATCGCTTCCATTAGCTTTTTTCACTATAAGCGGCTGCGTTGGGTTCCATTGCAAAGCATGCCCAATGAGGCTTCCGCCAGCGCCAGCATTATTACTTACAGGGGCTATGTCCTCAATATATTGACTTGGTATAATAGTAATATCTAATCCTAATTTTTTACTTTCAAGAAATTTTAAATTAGCACTAAAATTCGCAGAATATTTTTTTATTCCTGATTTTCTAATGATTCCTTCCTGGTCAAGCACACCAAGAGAAAGACGATATTTACCATTGTCGTTGCCTCCACTCATGGCAATATTATAATTTTGAACCGTGGCGGTATGTAATATCGCATCAAGCGCATCTACACTACCACCATGGTCATTTTTTACTGCGTCAACTCCATAATAAGTTAGTGCCTGCCTGAACTGGCCCGCATCCAAAACTTCAAGCCTTTTAGATATTTTAGAAAACCCGACTGATTCATTAAAATCAATACGACTTTGTCCGGATTTTCCTTTTTTAGTTGTGATCAGCACAACTCCATAAGCTGCACGTGAACCATAAATGGCAGTAGCGGATGCATCTTTCAATATATCTATAGAAGCAATATCAGTAGGATTAAGAAAGTTAAGTGGATTGCTTCCAGGGTTTCCTCCACCAAATCCAAGATCTACACCTGGCCTTGGGGATCTGCCATCCAAAGGAACACCATCAACAACATATAATGGCTGACCTGTACCTGTTACAGTTGCGTTACCTCTTATCTTAACAATAGATAAGCCACCAGGCTGCCCGCTGCTATTAATCATTTGAACCCCCGCAGCTTTACCCTGTATCAATTGATCAGGTGAGGTATAAGTTCCTTTATTAAAATCTTTTGCCTGCAATGATGTTACAGAGCCTGTAAGATCTTTTTTACGTGCAGTTCCATAACCAACCACTACTACATCAGCAAGTGCCTGATCAGAAGTTTTAAGAGCAACTTTTACAGTAGACAAATCGGAAACATCAACTTTTTGAGTCTCAGATCCTACATAACTAAATTGAAGTATTTTACTTTTTGCAGGAAGACTGATGGTAAAGCTTCCATCAGCTGAAGTTCTTACACCGGTTTTTTGTCCAACAACAATTACTGATGCATCCGATAATGGAGTACCATCACTTGAAGTTACTGTTCCGGTTACTGTTCTTTGTTGAGCGAATGTTTGTAAAAAACACATTAAAATAGATAGTGCGCTAAGCAGAATTTTTTTTCTCATAATCAAGTAATTAAGAAAATGTTAGTATTTATTTAACATGTAATTTACACACATTTGTTAAATAACCATCATTTTGAAAAATAATTTCTGAATTTTTTTTTATTAGATAAATCAAAAAAATAAATTTTTACAAATAAACGAATTCACTTATTATATAAACGTTTAAATAATAAAAAAGGATGCCTGCATTCCTTTCTTCACTTTTAAATTGTCAATGAATTCGCAATGAATTGGAATCTCATACTTTTCCAATCTTACCATCATGGTTCATTTATCAAAACTATTTATGCAAATTACTTATGAGGTTATATACCTTTTGTGAAAGTTCTTTAAATCGTTTACGAATAGCTTCTTCTGTAACCGGAATAAATAATGAAATGATATATTTTATTTTGCCATCATCAACCATTCCTACGTCGTTGGTATAAAAACTCCACCAGCCTGTTTTGTGATAAAACATCGTATTACGGGGCAAACCTGCAGAGAGTTTTGTTGTATCTAACTGCCTTCCCAAGAGAGCTTTCATTTGCATACTCACCCAGGAATTAATTAATTGATTTTTATAAATTTTGTACATAAAATCTGAAGCATGGAGTGCACAGGTTTCTGTACTTTTTACGGTATCGTAACCGGGGTCTTCAAATTTCCTACTTAAAAATTTCCGGGTAACTTCACTGCCATGCCACCCGTTTTCATGTATTGTTTTATTAATGCTATCCCGCGTTGCAATATCAATGAGGCAGTTTGCAGCAGAATTATCGCTTCGTGTTATCATTAAATCCAAAAGAAAATTTACTGTAACCGTATCCCCATCTTTTAAAAGTTGTCTTGGATCGTAACTTATTTCTCTTGATTTATCTACATCGTTAGGTGATTTTACGATGTATTGTTTAAATAAAGAAAAATTACCATTGCTTATCTGTCTTAAGATTTCCATGGCAACATACATCTTATATACAGAAGCCGGGTAAATAAAATTATCAAAATTAACGCCGCCCAAAACAGGCTTATTTCCATTAAGATCAACTACTGCGAATGATATTTTTTCCTTTCCATCTTCACCCACATTCCAGGTGCTATCGAGGCCCACTTCATGAATTATTTTTCTAAGAGAATCATTAAAACTTTTTTTCTGCTGAAAATAGGATGGAATTTTTATTTGTCCTTCTGTAAACAAATGAGCGAAAAAGATTAATGCTATTATTTGTATGTACTTCAATTTATAAATTCATGAGGAGAACTAAAATTATTAGATAATAGATTATTCAGGAAATTATCTCTTCAATTAATGTAAACAATTGCTAACAAATAAATATGCGAAATTATCTGCTGTGTTTCTTTTTAAAATCCTGCAGCATCTTATTAGTTTGCTGATGCATTTTATTTTTAAAAAAACCTGTACCGCCTATTAATTTACCCTTCCAACCCATCGCCTGTGAAGCCCATTTATGGAGATTGAATGTATCGGTATGTTTTATTATTTTAGAATCTCTAAACTCAAATTCAGCTTCAACTATATTATGTACTCTTCTCCCCGTTTTGCTAAAGCTATACCATGCTTCCCAATGGGCTGAACCTTTTTTGAGAGAAGCATTTATATCTGAAAATTCAATTTTTAAATCTGTTGCATTTTTGCAAAGCATTCTCCACATTGCCTTTGCATCTTCATTTTTCAATTCACCAAATGCCGGATCCTGAAAAACAATATTATCATGATAACAGGATATCATAGTTTCTGCATCCCTTTTTTGAAAAGCAGCATAAAAAGTTTCTATCAAACTCTTCATTGGATTTATCATACCACTTCATTTAAAGATAAAAGTTTCACGCAAAGTTTTTTAAGGAGTATGTAATCATCTCTTATGAAATACTTCACCATTTTCAGGATTAATAAAAATAAGTTTATCTGCAGGGAAACGTACAAAAAACTTCAATCCTATTTCAACTGAATCCTGTGCAGACCTTCTTGCAATCAATGTTTGACTTTTTAAGGATAGATAAACCAATTGCTCGTTACCCATATTTTCATACGCCATTACTTCTAAGAGACTTTCATCAGTACTAATATCTTTTTGGTCAGAAATAATTATATTTTCAGGCCTGATTCCGATTTCCAGTTCTTTTCCTATTTTGTTTTCAAAGGGTGCAGGAATTTCTGAGCCTACAGGAATTGTATAATCCGTGGATACTTCAAGAAAAAAATTACCCCCGTTTTTTTTAAGAATGCCTTTAATAAAATTCATAGTTGGAGAGCCTATAAAACCCGCAACAAATCTATTATCCGGATGTTTATATAATTGCAAAGGTGTATCTAATTGCATAAGCTGACCTTTGTTTAAAACTGCTATCCTGTTTCCTAATGTCATTGCCTCAGTTTGATCGTGTGTTACATAAATCATTGTTGCATTAATCTCTCTATGCAATTTTTGCAACTCGATTCTCATCTGGCTCCTTAGTTTTGCATCAAGGTTGCTGAGCGGCTCATCAAAAAGAAAAACTTTAGGACGTCTAATGATAGCCCTGCCAATGGCAACTCTTTGTCTCTGCCCCCCCGATAATGTTTTTGGCTTTCTATATAATTCATCTTCTATTTCTAAAAGTTTTGCAGTTTGCATAACACGTTCTTTAATTTCACTCCTGCTAAATTTTTTCAGCTTTAAACCAAAAGCCATGTTATCATACACCGTCATATGCGGATACAATGCATAATTTTGAAATACCATAGCGATATCCCTGTCACGCGGACTAAGGTCATTTATAATTTTACCATCAATTGCAAGTGTGCCTTCACTTATATCTTCAAGCCCTGCAATCATTCTTAGTAAAGTTGATTTCCCGCATCCTGACGGGCCTACTATCACCATAAATTCTTTATCATGCACCGTAAATGAAATATCTTCAATCGCTTTTTTTCTGCCACGTTTTTTATCAACATCATCATAGACTTTGGAGATATTTTGTAAAGTAACTTCTGCCATAGAATCTTATTTATGAAATGCGTTTAAAAAATATTCTTTCGAAATTTTTGTTATCCGACATGCAAGATCGAGTTCTCCTGATGCCAGAATAAAATCATCATCATGTTCTGCAATACCTGTTGTAAAAACTACATCATTTAAATAAATTTTATCACTCATGTCTTTAGTAAGTTTTGGATTTGCTTCGAGAACAGGTATGTCGTCTTCAATATGCAAAATTTTTAACGGATCATCTTTATCAAGGAGTGCCCAGAACGTTCTGTAAATACCAACATCGCTTTTGTTCTCAACTCCGTGATAGAACATTAGCCATCCATTTTGAGTAAGTATAGGCGGTGTACCGCCGCCAATTTTTACATTAGATACAGATGATCGCCTTGCCCGCAAGAAAGCTTCGTCACAAGGTTTCCAATACAAAATATCTGGTGAGATTGCCATGTGAATAGCTGCGCCCGGATGATAAGGTGATGAAGGAGAGGAAGCAAAATAATTACTTCCTAAGGGTCGTGTCAAGGCATAATAAATATTATTGATTTTACCTTCAAACAACAACATGTCTTTATTTTGATGATCGAGAATTATACCCAAACATTTATAATTTAATCCGTCATCAGAAACATATAAAATTGTGGAGTGACGCTCGGAGCTAACACAACAAGTCGTCATATAATAACGGTCACCAATAAACGAAATTCTTGGATCTTCAATTCCATATTCCTGGCTGGTATATTGGGGAGATATTATTTTATCGTAATGAATGCTTTTGATTGCAGAACCATCCTGGTTTAATTCTACTGGCAGCAGCCATGACAATGAAGTAACTGCACAAACAGGGAATGCATAATTTTTTAATACAAAACTCCTTGGATCCTTCATATCAGCTTGCTCCAAAGGCCATGCATCAATAAGAAATTTTTCGTTTTGCCATCTTATACAATGAACCTCGTTGTTATAAACTGGATTTGATAGCGCTTCTGCAACTCTCACCATTATCATCAGATTGCCATTTGGTAACCGGCAAAGACCCGGATTAAAAGCGCCCATTATATATGTATTGTCTTTTAATCCATTTCTCAGAGGAGATCGGGAAAGATCTACATTACCAGGTGAAAAAATTATATGATCAGATTTGATGTAAATATTTTTATTCATTTTTAT
>JBDTYU010000048.1:0-7597 GCA_040005535.1 Ginsengibacter sp.
AGCACTATAATTTTTATTTCATGGAAATGAATACGAGGATACAGGTGGAGCATTGTGTTACCGAAGAAGTTGTAAATTATGATCTTATTAAAGAACAAATAAAAATTGCTTCCGGAGAAAAAATTTCAGGTAGAAATTATTTCCCACAAATGCATGCCATTGAATGCAGGATAAATGCTGAAGATCCTTACAACGATTTTCGTCCTTCGCCCGGGCGCATCACAGTATTGCATCAACCCGGGGGTCATGGCGTGCGAGTTGACAGTCATGCTTATGCGGGCTATGTGATTCCACCTTATTACGATAGCATGATAGGGAAATTAATTGCAGTTGCGCAAACCCGCCGTGAAGCCATTAATACGATGAGCAGGGCATTAAGCGAATATATAATCGAAGGAATAAAAACTACCATTCCTTTTCACCAGCAACTAATGCGAAACGAAGATTTCAGAAAAGGAAATTTCACTACTAAATTTTTGGAAGGCTTCAAAATGAAGTGACGTGAAATATATGCCGCATGCTTTTTAATTAATACTTTCTTCCGATAACTTGATAGTTGATTTTGAACGGGGCTATCATCGTTCTATCCCCTCTCGTCTTTTGTTCCGGCTTTTCCCTTCAATTTTTTGGCGAAAAAATTTATTAGAACTCAATTAGAATAAGCGCCAAAAGTATTTTCGTTACAATCCGGCAGCTCTTCATCAATATTTAATAAACAACTGCTTACTGCCTATATTATTATTTTTCGATGTTGTAAATTTTAATGTGCAACGATTTCTTATGTTATATTTTAAAACAGAAAATGTACATTCCTTAATTACGCTAAATAGAACTTAGTTTTGCACGTTTATAAAAAAGTTTATGCTGTTAGGTTTACAAAATGTTACGTTCGAATTTGGCGCAAGACTTATTGTGGAAGATGCCACATGGCATATTCAGCCAAATGAAAGAATTGGGCTTATAGGATATAATGGTACCGGCAAGTCCACCCTCCTAAAAGTATTTACAGGGCAATACCTTCCTTCGGTGGGTAGTGTTGAAAAAAGCAAAGAAACCACTATTGGTTTTCTTCACCAGGATCTTTTAAGTTTTGATACAGAAGATTCAATATTACAGGTCGCTTTGGGGGCTTTTGAAGAAGTGCTTTTACTGGAAAAAGAAATTGAAAAAATAGGACACGAGCTCGAAAAAAATTCTGATGAATCATTGGCGCATTTATACGCTGATAAATTACATGAGCTTGAAATATTGGGGGGATACAATATCCTTCACAAGACTGAAGAAATATTGCAGGGTTTAGGATTTCCGAATGCAGATCTGCATCGTCCATACAAAGAGTTTAGCGGAGGATGGCGTATGAGAGTACTTCTTGCAAAAATGATATTGATGCAACCAGATGTTTTATTGCTCGATGAACCTACCAATCACCTTGATCTTCCTTCGATAGAATGGCTTGAAAAATATTTACAGCATTACCGGGGTTCGGTAGTTATTGTATCTCACGACAGGTATTTTCTTGATCGTATGGTAACAAAAATTGTTGAACTCTACCAACAGCAACTTCATTTTTATACAGGCAATTATTCTTATTATTTGCAGGAAAAAATGCAGCGCATCGAATTGCAAAAACGGGCATACGAAAACCAACAGGATTATATTCGCCAACAGGAAAAATTTGTAGAACGTTTTAAGGCGAAAGCATCAAAAGCGGCACAGGCTCAAAGCATAATAAAGCGGCTTGATAAGATTGAAAGAATTGAAAATACTGATCTTGAAAGGCCTAACATGCGCATTAATTTCACTATTGGCATTACACCGGGAAGAGTTCTTTGCACATTAAAAGATGTTACGAAAAGTTTTGGAAATGTAAAAATAGTTGATCATGCCAAAGCTGAGATAAACCGCGGTGATAAAATTGGATTGATAGGTGCCAACGGAAAAGGTAAATCGACATTATTGCGTATTGTAGCCGGCACTGAAACTTTCGAAGGAGAACGAATTGAAGGTCATAATGTGAAAGATGCATTTTATGCCCAGCACCAGCTTGAAGCGCTTGATATTAATAACACTGTGCTTGAAGAAATGAAGCTATGTGGAAGTGGAAAAACAGAACTCGAACTAAGAACTTTACTTGGATGTTTTTTATTTAGCGGCGATGAGGTTGAGAAAAAAATTAAAGTGCTTAGCGGAGGTGAAAAAGCAAGAGTAGCTCTCGCAAAAACAATCGTTAGTAAAGCGAATTTTCTTTTGCTTGATGAACCTACCAATCATCTCGATATACATTCAGTTGACTTACTGATTGAAGCGTTAAACAAATATGAAGGCAGTTATATTTTAGTAAGCCACGATAGATATTTTGTAAATCAGACTGCCAATAAAATATGGGAAATAGAGGATTATAAGATACGGGAATTTGTAGGTACATACGACGAATGGGAACGATGGAAGCAGGAAAGAAAATCAGTAGAGAATGAATCGGCAAAAAAGAAAGATGTATCGATTGAAAAAAAATCAATTGAACCTGGTAATAAAAAAGCTTTTAATAACACATCTCAAAACAAAGATGTACAAATACAATTACAAAAGGCGCAAAAGGAATTACAAAAAGCACAAAAACTTTTTCAGCAACTTGAAGAAAAAATAGCAACACTTAATAAAGAGAAATTTTCGCTTGAATCTGATCTTGCTTTACCGGAAATTTATCTTGAAAAACAGAAATTTGTTGATGCTGAAAATCGATATCAGCAAAAATCTGATCAGCTAAATAAAGCTAATGAAGAATATGAAAAGCTGTTTGAAAAAATAATGGAAATGGAGGAAAAAGTTTCATAACCTTTCTATCAACCTGCTTGTATTCTTTATAATACTTGTCCCCCGTAGCTTCATAATTTTTTTTGATCTAACATAACGCTTTTTTATTTTGCATTTCATGAATGTGATACTATTTTATTGATTACATCTTTGTGGTTCTATTTTAAAAATTGAAGACAGAAAAAAACCCCGTAAAGGTTTTTACGGGGTTTATAAATTATTATAAAAAACCAGATTAATAATTCCTCAGCTTCATTTCCACTCTCCTGTTTTTAGCCCTGCCTGCTGCTGTTTTGTTTGATGCAATTGGTTTATCCGGGCCAAAGCCTTGTGTTGTCATTCGGCTTTCATCTATTCCTTTGCTTACCAAATACGCTTTTACCGAGTTAGCTCTGTCATGTGATAATACATGATTCTTTTCTGCATTGCCCGTAATATCTGTATGTCCATCTATATCTACTTTGAAACTTGGATTATCAGTTAATATTTTAACGACATTATTTAATGATGCATACGATTTGGCAAGTAATTTTGCACTTCCTGTTGCAAAGAAAATATTCTTCGCTGCCTTATTTACTTTCTCAACAATTATAACATCAATTATAGGGCAACCAAAGTTAGAGGCAGGTCCCGCTTCATTAGGGCATTTATCTTCTTCATCGTTCACACCGTCTTTATCTGTATCAGGTATCGGGCAACCCTGGTAGCGGGCAACTCCCGGTACATCAGGACATTTATCTTCTTCATCATTAATACCATCTTTATCTGTATCAGGTATAGGGCAACCCTGGTATTTTGCAATACCGGCAACATCAGGGCATTTATCATCTTTATCTGCAATACCATCACCATCACGGTCAGGACAACCCTGCAATGCTGCAAGGCCTGCCTGGTCAGGGCATGCATCTGCGCTATCAACTATACCATCACCATCACGATCAGTCACAACCATAATGGGTAATTCAACTGGCTTAACTGGCCTTTCCCTGCTTATATTTACTGCAACACCTAATGAATGAAATAGGTTATTTGGGAAAACATCTTTACTTAACGAAATTCTATATTGTGTTTGTAAAAGAAAATATACCTGGCTTCTTATATTAAATTGGAAACCTAAACCCAAAGGAACGTAACCGCCAAATTCATTTGTGTAATAACCTCCGCCAATGCCTGCAGTCAAAAAAGGCTGGAAAAAATGAGCATCACTTAATGGATGAATATTTAATGTGCCTTCAAGTTCGGTACCGAATTCATTAGTATATGACTGACCGGAATTATATAACGCATAATCATAGAAGATTCCATTAAACTTTCCGGAAAAATCAAGAAACGTAGTTAAACCTTTCCAGTAAGAAATAGATATTGCTGAACTTTGTTTTAAAGGTTTAAAAATATCCCCCTTTTTAAAAACACGGCTTAATGAAGTTGTGTCAATTTCATTTGGCGAGTTATAATCAACTAAGCCGTAATGAAAACCTAATAAAGCAGGTTTAATTGGAGAAGTAAACTTTTGTGCTATAACAGTAAAGCTTAAAGAAATCATTAAAAAGAGGAAAGTAAGTTTTTGTTTCATACATTAATATTTGATGTTAAAGAATGGTTATTTCTATTTTAAAATAAAAATAATTGGGGTTTTAGCGAGTGCGAAGATACAAACAAATATTATTCCACCTCTATAGGAGCATAAATAATCAATATGAGACATTTGGAACACAGTTTTGAATTGAGCTATATTTGCCAACTATTTTTGTGTTTATATTTATAAGAAAAAAAATTACACTACACTCCAAAGACTTAATATTCGCATATATTTATTATCAGGCCCCGTAGCTCAGTGGATAGAGCAACAGCCTTCTAAGCTGTGGGTCACACGTTCGAATCGTGTCGGGGTCACTGCTTTATAAATATTTAGAGATTAAAAATGTTTTTACTGTAGTTTTCTTCAAGGATTTTTCCAATCATCCTATAGGCAAGTTGTAATCTTCAATTTTTGCAATACATTTCAAATTACGATATAATTAAGTATTCACTACCGTTATAAAAGCCAATACAGCATGGATGTTAAGATTGACGAAAGCTGGAAAAGAATATTAGAAGAAGAATTTGACAAAACATATTTTCAACAAATTGTTTCTTTTCTGAAGACGGAAAAATCGTCTGGTAAAATAGTTTACCCTCCAGGTCCTTTAATTTTTAATGCCTTTAATAAGACTCCTTTTCCAAAAGTAAAAGTTGTTTTATTAGGTCAGGATCCATATCACAATAAAGGACAGGCACATGGGTTAAGCTTTTCAATTCCAAACGGTGTTGGCAAACCGCCATCGCTTACTAATATTTTTAAAGAATTAGAAAATGATTTGGGGATTACGCCCGCACAAAATGGAAACCTGGAAAAATGGGCTATGCAAGGTGTATTGCTCTTGAATGCATCATTGACCGTGAGACAAAACGAACCTGGAAGCCATAGTAAAATTGGATGGCTTCAATTTACTGATAGTGTCATTTCAAAAATTTCAAAACAAAAAGAAGGAGCTATTTTTTTATTATGGGGTAAATTTGCTCAGGATAAGCAATCGCTTATTGACGAAACAAAACATTTCGTACTTAAAGCAGCACATCCATCACCTTTTAGTGCAGATAAGGGTTTTTTTGGATGCAGGCATTTTTCAAAAACAAATGAATTCCTTGCTGCTCATAATAATGAACCTATAGACTGGAAACTTTAAACTTATTGTTTTAAAAATTTGAAATTGAAAGATTTTTTTGCGAGAATTTTTGCAGCCTGGGCTATTATTATTTTTATTATTACGATGTTGCCGGTGGCCGTATTAATGTGGATTATCGGGCTTATAAAAGAACCAAGCAGGACAAGTATTTTTCGTATTATCTCAAAAATATGGATGAGAATTTTTTTTTTCCTGACAGGTTGCGGGTTAAAAATTTTTGGAATAAAAAATTTTAAAAAAGGGGAGAACTACATTATTATTTTTAATCACAATTCATTGATGGATGTTCCACTTAGCACTCCTTTCGTTCCAGGTGGAAATAAAACTATTGCAAAAACAGAACTGTCAAAAATTCCTGTCTTTGGATTAATTTATAAAAGAGGATCAATATTGGTTGATAGAAATGATAAAAACAGCCGGCGTAACAGTTTTAATAAAATGAAAGAGGCACTTAATATGGGAATGCATATGTGCATTTATCCGGAAGGTACCCGGAATAAAACTGAAAAGCCATTGAAAGAATTTCACGATGGTGCATTTAAACTTGCTATTGAATGTGAAACCAGTATTTTACCGGCATTAATATTCAATACAAAAAAGGTATTGCCCTCCAATAAAACATTTTTCTTTTGGCCTTCAAAAATGGAGTTACATTTTTTACCACCTGTATTTATAAATAAGACAGATGATTTTGAGAGGGTAAAACAAAACTTACATAATATAATGAGTAAATATTATAGTCTTCATCTTAAATAAATATGAGAAATAATATTTTAAACAGCTGTGAATATTAGAGGTAATTATTCAATCATTTTATTTCTCATGCCATACATAATTAAGCCCCCGATAGTTTTAGCGCCTACTTTATTTTTCATATTCTGACGAATAGTTTCTATAGTACGGGGACTTAAGAAAATGATTTTTGAAATTTCTTCAGTCGTTTTGTCTTCACCAAGCAGTTGCAATATTTTTAATTCTTTCTCGCTAAATGTAATGGGAATGTGGCTGCCATAATGGTGTCTTACATTTTTCTTTTGCATCAGCTTTCCCATTACTGCATTATTTACCAGCTGATTGAAATAAAAATCATCATTCATACAGGTAAGTATAGCTTCATAAATTTCATCAGGATCCGTAGTTTTTGTAAGATATGCATTGGCCCCCATCTCCATCATTTTACTAATCATTTGCTGGTCATCATACATTGTAAGCACAATTATCTTTACATCTTCATGCTCTTTGCGTAACATTCCAATAGCATTGATGCCATCAATTTCAGGCATCCTTATATCCATTAATAATACATCTGGTTTTTTTATATTTATCTTATGCATGAGGTCTTTACCGTCCTCGGCCTCCCATATCATTTTTAAGTTTTCTTTGGATGAAAGAGCCATTTTAATACCGTCCCTGAAAATTTTATGATCATCAGCTATAGCAATCTTTATTAATGCAGTAGTTACAGACATGGATTTTCGCTTAGTAGTTGGGGTAAAAATATAAAACATTAACGAAGAATTCACTAATCTATTACAGTAAACTTCGAATATTTTTAGAATTCATTCACTTTTTCAAAGTAGAAATACAATAGGAACATTACTATATCTATTCATTATTTTTGTACTGTCAAATTTTTGGGCTAGCACTTTAATAAAGGTATTAACTACATTAAACAAATAGCAATTATACTTGCCGCGATAAAACAAATAACTCATATTATTTTTACCTCAATTAACTTGTTATATATTTTCAGCATTATATTACCATTCTTCCTTATCTAATGTATGCTATCGCATAAATTGATTTTTCAAGGGTTTAAAATCTTATCTACGGACTTAGTACATTTCCCATAGTATAACCCTCATAAACTAAATAGTAATTTTACTATTTTATTGACGTATATTTACTTTATTTAAAATGTAGAATCTACGCATCATTTGAGCGGAAAGTCCCATCAATAATAGCTTTTACCGGATTTTCAAGATAATTACTCATTAAATAGCATTAGTATAAGATTATGTTTTTTAAGAAGTTAGCATTCGAATCACCAATAAAGCCAT
>JBDTYU010000049.1:0-4917 GCA_040005535.1 Ginsengibacter sp.
GATAAAATTTTATCTATTCTTTGTAAAGGCATTATAAACCGCACGCTTCTTAAAGTAAAATATTCAGGAAAAGTAATTCCTCATGAACTTGTTAAAGAAAAAACTGAGCTGGTAAAAACGTACCTGGGCATTAATGATGAAGAAGTCAGCTATCTTGTTTTTACCGGCGAAACCGGCAATAAAACCTACAGCACTCAGGATGAACATATAAAAATTCTTTTTAAAGATGGGGAAATAAAAGACATTTCAGAAGTTGATAATGCTCTTATTAATCAAACATTATTCGGCACGGTAAAAAAATTTTACATTTGTTTTCCAAACATGAAACAAGCGATAATTTAACCTTTAATATACATTGGTTGTCTCTATAGACAGATAATGAAAAAAATGGAGTTTACTGCAACACAAATATCTTCCCTTATCGACGGAGTAATTGAAGGCAATGCTGATGTTGTTGTTTCTTCTTTTGGAAAACTTGAGGAAGCCCAGGAAGGTCAGCTTGCATTTCTGGCTAATCCAAAGTATGAGGAATTTTTATTTTCCACGAAGGCTTCTATAATAATAATTAATAACACGCAGCAGGTAGATAAAAAAGTTGACGCAACTCTTATACGTGTACCTGATGCTTATTCAGCTTTTGCAATAATCTTAAGTGCTCAGGATAAAATGGCAAAAGCAAATCTTACAGGAATTCAACAACCAGTTTATATTTCTCCAACTGCCGGGATGGGTGACAATGTATTTATTGGTGCTTTTACTTTCATAGGAGATTATGTAAAAATTGGGAACAATGTAAAACTTTTTCCACAGGTATATATTGGTAATAATGCTTCTATTGATGACGATTCTATTTTATTTCCCGGTGTAAAAATTCATCATGACTGCATAATAGGAAAAAATGTAACTATACATGCAGGCTCTGTTATTGGCAGTGATGGATTTGGTTTTGCACCTCAGCAGGATGGCAGTTTTAAAAAGATTCCGCAAATTGGTAATGTTGTAGTAGAAGATAATGTTGAAATTGGCGCTAATGCTACTATTGATCGTGCTACCATAGGTTCTACCTTAATAAAATCGGGTGCAAAGCTCGATAACCTCATTCAAATTGCACACAATGTTGAAGTAGGGTATAATACGGTGATTGCAGCTCAGGCAGGAATAAGTGGCAGCACTAAAATTGGTAATAATGTTATGATAGGCGGGCAGGCAGGAATTGTGGGACATTTGCATATTGCTGATGGAAGTAAAATTAATGCGCAAAGCGGTGTAAGCAAATCCATTAAAATTCCTAATACTGCTGTTACTGGTTCGCCGGCTTTCGATTATGCGCATGCGCTTCGCAGCCAAATATTAAGTCGCAATCTTCCTGATCTTGAAAAAAGAATCAAAGAACTTGAACAAATTCTCGAACGCCTTATTAATGAAAAGGTAGCGGAGTAGGTGAGCTTTAAATAATCTTTCCAAAACTTTCCTGATGGAGTTGCCACCTTTAAAAGCAATAGTTTTCATACTTTCGTATTCATGGAGCTATTGAATTCTAAAGAAAGATATTTTCAACATACCATAAGAGAAGAAGTAACAATTTCAGGTGCAGGTATCCATAGCGGGCAGTCTGTAAGTATGCTTATAAAACCTGCTGAACCTAATACAGGAATAAATTTTCAAAGAACAGATCTTCCCGGTAAACCTATTGTAAAAGCAGATGTTGATAATGTAATTGAAACAAACCGCAGTACTACTATTGAATACAATGGAGCAAGAATAGGAACTATTGAACACATAATGGCGGCTTTAACGGGAATGGAGATTGATAATGTTCTTATAGAAATTAATGGGGAAGAAGTTCCGATACTCGACGGCAGTTCACAACTCTTTATTGAATACCTTTCTGAAGCTGGTGTAAAAAAACAGGATGTTGAAAAAATTTACTATAATATTCAACATAACATCAATTTTGTTGATGATGAAAAAAAGGTAGAGATGGTAGCCTTGCCCTATGATGGATACCGCATTAATACATTGATTGATTTTAACTCTCCGGTGCTTGGTACCCAGCATGCTGATTTGCGTAACATTGCAGATTTCAAAAAAGAAATTGCTCCCAGCCGCACCTTTTGTTTTTTCCATGAACTGGAAGTTCTTATTGCCAATGATTTGATAAAAGGTGGTGATATTAATAATGCAATTGTAGTTGTTGACGAGCCCGTAACAAAAGACCAGGTAGAACGTATATCGAAAATATTTCACAAAGAAGATGTGAAAGTGAGTGAAGGCGGTATTCTTAATAATCTTACACTTCGTTTTCCTAATGAACCTGCAAGGCATAAATTACTGGATGTTGTAGGTGACTTGGCTTTGGTTGGTTATCCAATTAAAGCGCATATTATAGCAAACAGGCCTGGCCATTCTTCGAATATAAAATTTGCGAAAAAAATTAAGGAACATATTAAAAAGTATAAGCACCGGCAGGATATTCCAAAATACGATCCCAATCAGCCTCCTCTTCTCGACATACAGGAAATTGAAAAAACGTTACCGCACAGGTATCCGTTTTTAATGGTTGATAAAATAATTGAACTTACAGATACGCATGTGGTTGCCATAAAAAACGTTACTTACAATGAACCGTTTTTTCAGGGTCATTTTCCGGGTAACTCAGTAATGCCGGGAGTCTTGCTTGCAGAAGCGCTTGCTCAGGCTGGTGGGTTTATAGCCATCCCAAGAAATACGGAAGATAAATATGATACCTATTTTCTCAAAATTGACAATTGTAAATTCAAACAAAAAGTAGTTCCGGGAGATACACTTATTTTAAAAATGGAATTGATGCATCCCATACGAAGGGGCATCTGTGAAATGCGTGGTACCGTGTATGTGGGCGATAAGGTTGTTACCGAAGCCATACTGATTGCTCAAATAGTAAAAAGACCTAAAGCCTTATTATGATTAGTTCTCTTGCAGAAATTCATCCAGCTGCTCAGATAGGAAAAAATGTAAAGATTGATCCTTTTGCAGTTGTGCAGGAAGGAGTGATGATTGGTGAAGGCACACATATTATGTCTCATGCCGTTATCATGAAGAATACGATTCTTGGTAGTTTTTGCAATATTTTCCCAGGTGCTGTAATAGGTGCAATACCGCAGGATTTAAAATTTGATGGCGAAGAAACTTTTGTTGAAATAGGAGACAACACTACTATAAGAGAGTTTGTTACCGTAAACCGGGGTACAAAAGATAAGTGGAAAACTGTTGTAGGTAGCAATTGCCTGTTAATGGCTTACTGTCATATTGCCCACGATTGTATTTTAGGAGATAATGTAATAATTGCCAATGCAGTTCAGCTTGCAGGTCATGTGGAAATAGGAAACTATGCTATAATTGGGGGCATGGCTGCTGCTATTCAATTTTCTAAAATAGGAGCACATTGTTATATCGCTGGCGGAACAGAAATTATAAAAGATGTGCCGCCTTTTATTAAAGCAGGCCGTTCCCCGTTAAGCTACGTAGGTGTAAACTCTGTTGGTTTGCAAAGAAGAGGTTTTTCATCAGAAAAAATAAACAGCATCCTCGAAATTTATCGTAACATTTATACTAAGGGGTTAAATACTACACAGGCAACTGAGCTCATTGATAAAGAACTGCCTGAAAGCGAAGAAAAAACTGAGATTATTAAATTTATCAGGGAAAGTAAGCGGGGTATTTTAAAAATATCTGCTAAAGAAATTACTGATGAATATTGAGCTTACTAACCTCGGTAAACGATACAACAGGGAATGGATTTTCCGAAACTTAAGTTTTCAATTTCATATAGATAAACATTATGCCATAACAGGACCTAATGGCTCCGGTAAATCTACATTACTTCAAATTATTGCAGGATCCACCATATATAACGAAGGGAAGATTACATATCATCAATTGAATAAAACATTTGAACCGGAAAAAATCTATAGAAAAATTTCATTCGCTGCGCCTTACCTTGATCTTGTAGAAGAAATGACACTCAATGAGTTTCTCAATTTTCACCATAAAATGAAAGGCTGGATTTCACTGCTTGATACAAAACAAATTATTCTTTTATTAGCCCTTGAAAAATCTGCGCATAAGCAACTCCGTTATTTTAGCAGTGGAATGAAACAGAGAGTTAAGCTTGCGCAGGCTATTTTTAGTAATGTGCCTGCCGTATTGCTTGATGAGCCTGCTACAAATCTTGACGAAGAAGGAATACAATTATATAAAAACCTTGTAAAAGATTATTGCAAAGACCGGCTTGTAATCATCAGCAGCAACGATAAAGAGGAATATTCTTTTTGTGAAGAGATAATTGATATGATGGATTATAAATAATTTACCGGAGAATGATAATTATAAAATCTATCTGCTGCTTGCAATCAATAAATTCAAATCAGTAAATTTTAAATCAAAGCGTTCGCTAAGATGAAAATTCGTGAGTGCTCCTTTGAATAAATAAATTCCGCTGCGGATATTTATATTGTACCATACCATATTTTCAAACCCCCCATCATCCGCCATTTCAAGCATTAGCGGCATTAAGACATTACTTATAGATTGGGAGGCTGTGCGTGCAAAACCACTTGGAATGTTAGGCACACAATAATGAATAACATCGTATTTCCTGAAAACAGGGGTTTTATGAGAAGTGATGGAAGAGGTTTCAAAACAGCCGCCATGATCAATACTTACGTCAACTATAACACTTCCCGGACGCATTTTACTTACCATCTCTTCAGTAACAACAACAGGCGTACGACCTCCTGAAGATGATAAAGCACCTACCGCCACATCGCAGGTTTTTAACTGTTTTGATAAAATCCCCGGCTCTATAACGGAGGTGTATAAACGCACTCCTATATTATTTTGCAGCCTTTTTAAACGATAAATGCTATTATCAAAAAC
>JBDTYU010000050.1:0-15836 GCA_040005535.1 Ginsengibacter sp.
TGCTTGAAAAACAATTACCGGAAATTCATTCAAAAGCAGATGAAGCACTTACTATAGCTAGTGCCTTGCAATCTGAGTTTACCGATGTAAAAGATAAATTTATAAAAGATAATAAACTGGATGAAGTGTTGCCGGAAGCCTAGAAAAGTTTAATTATTTTTTATTTCATCTTTAATGGGTTGCCGGGCTTACTTCGGCTAAAAACAATAAAATCGGTTGGTGGGATTTTCTCAATTCCATTCTGTCGCATCATGGTTATTAGTTGACCCCGATGAAAAGTTTGATGGTTAAATAAGTGTAATAGCATTTCATAAACAGGCTGTTTAAAATGTTCTTTCTTTGAATTTTGATAAGAGAAGACATGCGCAAGATTTACTTCATTGGCGCTTAATACCCACTCATTCCATTGCCTGGAGAGTAATAACAGTTGTTGTGAAAGTTCTTCGAAATTGCCTTCAAAACTTTTGCCCGGCCATTCAATATGCTCTTGCAATTTCAGCCGCTGCCACCAGATGCTTTCTACATCCATAAGATGCACAATGGTTTTATAAATACTACCGAAGCTGCTGTTCATTTCTTTATGTATAATGTCTGTTTCAAGCTGAGCTACCTTTTCAGCAATTATTTTATTAGCCCAAATATTATAGGCTGCATATTGTTGCAAAAGTTGCTTCATGTTTTTATTACTTTTGCCTCAAACTTAAATATTCATTTTTTCATTTCGGCTTATTAATTATTAACATGCCTTCAAAAGAAAATTCTCTTACAGGTTTTGGCTCAGTAGCTATTCATAGTGGTCATGAGAAGGACGGCCATAATGCGCATCTTACACCAATTTATGCCAGCAGTACTTATGTTTTTGATAATGCAGAACAGGGGATGCGAAGGTTTAATGGTGAAGAAAAAGGTTATATATATAGTCGCTGGGGAAATCCAACTATTACAGAAGCAGAACAAAAAATTTCAGCACTGGAAAGTTTTAAATTAAAACAGGAGAATAAAGAACCATTACATTTAAAAACACTGTTGCATGCAAGCGGCATGGCCGCTCTATCTACGCTTATATTCGGCACTTTGAAAACAGGAGATAAAATTCTTTCGCATTTTTCTTTGTATGGAGGCACCCAGGAATTAATGGAAAAAGTCTTGCCGTTGTTAGGAATCGAAGCGATAATTGTTGATCTCAGAGATTTGAATAAAGCTGCAGATGCAATGAAAAATGACAGCAAAATAAAAATGCTGTATCTGGAAACCCCTGCAAATCCTACCATTCAATGTGTAGATATTGATGAACTAACCAAGATGGGTAAACGAAATAATTTAATTGTTGCAGCTGACAATACCTTTGCAACTCCTTTTTTACAGCAGCCCTTTAAATATGGGGTAGATTACGTTTTTCATTCTACAACGAAATTTTTAAATGGTCACGGAACCGCAATTGGCGGTGCTTTGATTGGGAAAGATATTGAGCATATGGATACAAGAATGACAAAAGTACACAGGCTCCTTGGTGGAAGCAGCAATTCATTCGATGCGTTTTTGTTGACACAGGGAATGAAAACTTTAGAAATAAGAATGGAACGGCATTGCTATAATGCTATGGAAGTAGCTAAATTTTTAGAGCAACATACATCAGTTGCGAAAGTAAATTACCTCGGTCTTGCCTCACATCCTGATTATTCAACAGCAAATAAACAAATGACACATCCCGGCGCTATGCTAAGTTTTGAATTGAAAGATGGATTACAGGCAGGAAAAAAGTTTATAGATAAATTACAAATGTGTGTAAGGGCTGTATCATTAGGAAGTTGTGATACACTTTTATCGCACCCTGCATCAATGACACATTTTGGGGTTCCAAAAGAAAAGAGAGAAGAGTATGGCATTACAGATGGCCTTATAAGAATGAGTGTTGGAATAGAAAATGTAGAAGATATTTTAAACGACCTTGACCAGGCTCTGGATTAATGAGTATAAAATGATTTCCGCAATTAGCTCACTTCAACCTGCGATTGTGCAAAAGGGTAGCATCACCTATCGAAGAATAAATTACCATCATGAATATGAAGAATATCATTATAAGAAAAGCTGAAAAAGATGATTGTAAAAGATTAATGGAGTTAATTTATCAGTTGGCAGTCTACGAAAGAGCCCCTCATGAAGTAATGGCAACGCCAGAGCATTTTGAAGAAAGCGGATTCGGGGAAAACCCCGTGTGGTGGGCATTGGTAGCCGAGCTCGATGGGATAGTCCAGGGATTTGCATTGTATTACATTCGCTATTCAACGTGGAAAGGGCAACGCATGTACCTGGAGGATCTTTTAGTGAATGAAGAAGAAAGGGGTCTTGGAATTGGAACATTATTATTTGACAAATTGATAGAAGAAGCCAAAGAAAAAAAATTTACCGGTATTGTGTGGCAGGTACTTGATTGGAACCAGCCGGCACTTAATTTTTATAGGAAATACAGCGATGTAAATATTGATGCGGGTTGGTTGAACTGCTCTTTAGAAATAGAAAAATTGAAATAGCGATATTAAAAAATGAGGCTGGTATAAAAAATCAAATAAAATAACTAATAGCTATGGCAGAAAAAATTATAATGGGTGATGACGGTAAATTAAATGTTCCGGATAATCCAACAATTCCATTTATTGAAGGTGATGGAATTGGCCCTGATATTTGGAAAGCAAGCGTGCGTGTTTTTGATGCAGCAATTAAAAAAGCTTACGGAGGAAAAAAGAAAATTGAATGGCTGGAAGTATTGGCCGGCGAAAAAGCGTTTAACCAAACCCGTGAGTGGATGCCGGAAGCAACGATGGATGCTTTCAAAAAATATATATTATCCATCAAGGGGCCATTAACAACTCCGGTTGGTGGGGGAATACGTAGTCTCAACGTGGCTTTGAGGCAGGAGCTTGACTTGTATGTGTGTTTAAGGCCGGTAAAATATTTTGAAGGTGTTCCATCACCTATGTGGCAGCCGGAAAAAGTGAGCATGGTAATTTTCAGGGAAAATACTGAAGATATTTATGCGGGTATTGAATACATGACAGGTACGCCGGAAGCAAAAAAATTGCTGGACTTTTTGCAAAATGACCTGCATGTAAAAAATATCCGCTTTCCCGCAACAACATCTTTTGGAATCAAGCCGGTGAGCAAAGAAGGCTCTGAAAGATTGATACGTTCTGCGATTGAATATGCAGTTGCCAATAAATTACCGTCTGTAACAATTGTACATAAAGGCAACATCATGAAGTTTACAGAGGGTGCTTTTAAGAACTGGGGATATGAATTAGCTGAAAGAGAATTTGGAGGAAATGTATATACCTGGAATCAATGGGAAAAAACAAAAAAAGAAAGTGGTGAAGCAGTAGCCAATGAAGAAATGAAAATAAGTGCGGTAGGTGGAAAAGTAATTATAAAAGATGCGATTGCCGATAATTTTTTGCAACAGGCTTTGCTTGCTCCTCAGGATTATTCAGTGATTGCAACTTTAAATTTAAATGGTGATTATATTAGCGATGCATTAGCTGCGCAAGTGGGTGGCATTGGCATTGCGCCAGGTGGTAATATTAATTATTTAACCGGCCACGCAGTGTTTGAAGCTACACATGGCACGGCTCCAAGGTTTGCAAATACCAATACCATGAACCCGTCTTCAGTAATTTTAAGCGGAGTAATGATGCTTGAATATATGGGTTGGCGTGATGCTGCTGAGTTAATTACAAATGCAGTTGGAAAAACAATTCGCAGTAAAAAAGTAACTATAGATTTTTATAACCTTATGAAAGATGCGACATTACTTAAGACGAGCGAATTTGGAGATGAGATAATTAACAATCTATAGATCTTTCATGTGTATGGGTTTGATGTATTTGTGGATAGTAAATTATATTGATTACGAGAACAAATATTGAAATTGACGATAAATTGATAAAAGACGCATTAAAATTATCCGGTTTAAAAAGTAAAAAAGAAATAGTTAATACAGCTCTGGAAGAGTATGTTAAAGCGAGGAAACGACGGGCATTAAAAAATTTACAAGGCAAAGTTGAATGGATAGGTGATTTAGATAAAATGAGAACTTATGACAAATGGGAAGATCGTTGATGCAAGTATCTGGGTCAGCTATTTTAATTCTATAAAAGACAATACATCATTAAAAATTTATAAATAAAAGAATGAATAAAATAAAAGTAACCAACCCTGTTGTTGAATTGGATGGTGATGAAATGACACGAATCATCTGGAAATTTATTAAAGACAAATTAATACTGCCTTATCTTGATGTTGATATAAAATATTTTGATTTGGGCATGGAACATCGTGATGCCACTAACGACCAGGTAACCATAGACGCAGCCAATGCCATAAAAGAATGCGGAGTAGGAATAAAATGCGCCACCATTACACCTGATGAAGAAAGAGTGAAAGAATTTGATCTAAAGCAAATGTGGAAGAGCCCAAATGGCACCATAAGAAATATTCTTGATGGAACGGTTTTTCGTGAACCCATTGTAATCAAAAACATTCCCCGGCTGGTTCCAAACTGGACCGCTCCAATCATTGTTGGCCGTCATGCATTTGGTGACCAATATCGTGCAACCGATACCGTTATAAAAGGAAAAGGAAAGCTCTCCATGAGCTTTACTCCGGAGGATGGTGGTGAGCCACAGACTTTTGAAGTATATAATTTTAAAGGCGACGGCGTTGCACTGTGTATGTATAATACTGATGAAAGTATAACAGGCTTTGCAAGAAGCTGCTTTAATATGGCGCTTAGCAAAAAATGGCCATTATATCTTTCAACCAAGAATACAATTCTTAAAAAATACGATGGCAGGTTCAAAGATATTTTCCAGGCGATTTTTGAAAAAGAATTTCAGGCAAAATTTAAGGAAGCAAATATTGTTTATGAGCACAGGCTTATTGATGATATGGTTGCAAGTGCATTAAAGTGGAATGGTAATTTTGTTTGGGCATGTAAAAATTATGATGGGGATGTTCAGAGTGATACTGTTGCACAGGGATTTGGCTCATTAGGTTTAATGACATCTGTTTTAATAACGCCTGATGGAAATACGATGGAAGCTGAAGCTGCCCATGGAACGGTTACCCGACATTTCCGTGAACACGAAAAAGGAAATCCTACTTCGACAAACCCTATCGCCTCAATTTTTGCATGGACAAGGGGGCTTTCTTTTCGTGGCAAGCTGGATTCTAATCAACAATTAATTCAGTTTTGTGATGCGTTAGAAAAAGTTTGTATTGAAACTGTAGAAAGCGGAAAAATGACTAAAGATCTTGCCGTATGCATTAGCGGCAATAAAGTTTCACACGGCACAGATTATTTATATACCGAGGAATTTTTAGAAGCGATCAATGAAAATCTAAAAATGAAATTGAAATAGTTTTAAGCTTACTTGAAGGACGATTGCTACTGCCAAACTCCCGTACGATCTTTATTCTTAGGAACAGAATAAAATAGCTGTTATACTTTGCATATAACAGCTTGAGAAGGCAAAAATTGAATAAGCAATACTTATTAATTTTTATTTCCACCGCCCCTTAAAATAGCTACCAGTATTATTATAAAAACTGCACCACCTACAATCCATACCCAGGGTTGTGCATACCATGTATCGCTACTGTCTTTGCTTATTTTTACACTTACATCTGCACCCTTATCCTGTGCCCACAATAAGGTAGTTGCAAAACAAGACATTAATACAGTTGCAAATTTTAAGATGCTTTTTTTGTTCTGATAAATTTTCATACGCTTTATTTAAATGAAATGAAGTGAGGCTGAAGCCTAAATATAGAATAAATTAAGACAAGAAGCTAAAAGGTAAATTGAATTAAGGTTAGTGGCAGGCAATTATAATTTTTACATCCACACATCCACTGATTGGTAACTTAATTAAATTGCCGACTTTTATTTTCTAAATCTTTCTCTTAATGACTCCCCGTATTTCTTTTCCGAAGATGAAAAATAATGCATTTCTATTTTTCTCTGTACTCGTTTTCACATTACTATTTTCTTCCTGCACTAAAAAAAATAAATTAATAGATGTTGATCCTGCATTTAGTCAATATATTGATGCATATACTTCCGGGATTATATCAAAAACTTCTTCCATTAAAATTAAACTTGCAGCAGATGCCTCCACTACTCATGCAACAGGAGAGGTGATAGACAAATCGCTTTTTGATTTTTCTCCTTCAATAAAAGGAAAAACTGTATGGATAGATGCACGCACTATTGAATTTCGTCCTGATGAAAATTTAACTCCTGATAAATTATACGAGGTAGATTTTAACCTCGGTAAAATACTTCATGTTCCTTCTAAATATGAAGATTTTAAATTTAATATTCAAACCGTTAAGCCTTCTTTTACTGTAACAGATTTTGGCCTGAGAAGCAATGGGCAAAAAGATAAAATGGTAATGCCCGGAGAAATTGAAACAGCAGATATTGAATCTCCGGATCTTGTTGAAAAATTATTAACTGCTTCAGAAAATAATAAAGCGTTACAAATAAAGTGGCAACACAACGGCACTGCCAGGTCACACAATTTTATAGTAATGGATATTGGCAGGGCGAATAATTCTGCACAGGTAAAATTGGCTTGGAATGGCAAACCATTAAATATAGATATAGCAAATAATAAAACGCTCGAAGTGCCTGCTGTAGGTGATTTCAAGGTCATGAATGTAATGGCCATAAATGATGCTGAGCAATATGCATCCATACAATTTAGCGATCCTGTTGCGGTAGGCCAGGAGCTTACCGGCCTTATTACTATAACCAACCAGGCCGATATTACTTATAGCATTAATGGAAGCGAAGTAAAATTATATACCGGTGATAAACTGGATGGTGACTACACAGTAAATGTAAATCCCGGAATTAAAAATAGCTGGGGCGATACATTGCAAAGAAGTTATACTGCAAATGTATTTTTTGAAAATCATATGCCATCTGTAAAGATACAGGGGCGTGGAAATATTCTGCCTAATTCAGGACGCCTTGTGTTACCGTTTGAATCAATTAATTTAAACGCTGTTGATATAAGTATTATAAAAATTTATGAAAATAATATTCCGCAGTTTTTACAGGGAAACAATTTAGGCGGAGAAGAAGATCTGCGTCGTGTAGCTGTTCCCGTTGTACAGAAAACTTTGAGGCTTGATGATGATAAAACTTTAGACCTTAATAAAAAAGAACGTTTCTCATTAGATATAGATAAATTTTTAAAAACTGAACCGGGCGCTATTTACAGGGTTACTATCGGTTTCAGGCCCGATTACTCTTTATACACTTGTCATTCATCTGACACCTCTTCAACAAAAAATGATGAGGAAGAAGATTATTATACTGAGGCGAATTATAACACTCCAATATCTGAAGATGGTGATGATGATTTCTGGAGACGGTATGATAATTTTTATCCGTATGGTTATAACTGGCAACAAAGAGATAATCCATGTAAAAAATCTTATTACAATAAAGACCGCTGGGCTACCCGGAATATAATCGCTTCCAATATTGGGCTTACAGCAAAGAGAGGTACTAATAATTCAATAACGATAGCCGTTTCCAATATATTAACTGCTGAGGCAATGCCCAATGTTGAATTGAATGTTCTCGATTTTCAACAGCAAATAATTGCAAAGGCAAATAGTGATAATGATGGCTTTGCCAATTTTGATTGTAAAAGGAAACCTTACCTCGTTATTGCAAAAAAAAATAATGAAAAAGGTTATTTAAAATTAGATGATGGAGGAAGTTTGCCACTCAGTCGTTTTGATATTTCCGGTGAAGAAGTTAAGAATGGTATAAAGGGTTACATTTTTGGTGAAAGAGGTGTATGGCGTCCAGGTGATTCTTTATTTATTAATTGTATTGTAGAAGATAAAGATGCAAAACTTCCGCCCGATCATCCTGTTCAGTTTGAGCTATACACACCGCAGGGGCAGCTTTACAAGCAAATAGTTCAAACGAATGCTAATGAAGGTTACAATGTTTTCAAAACTTCAACCCAACAAAATTCTCCTACAGGTAACTGGCTTGTTAAAGTAAAAGCAGGTGGTGCAAGTTTCGAAAAGAGAATTAAAGTTGAAACAGTAATGCCTAACCGGTTAAAGATTGATCTTGATTTTGGAACCAATCCTATGCTGGGGAAAAATGCTTCCAATACCGGGAAGCTCTCTGCACGCTGGCTTTTTGGTGCAATTGCAAAAAATTTAAAAGCAAAAATTGATGCATCACTGTACACGGTAAAAACTGCTTTCCCAAAGTTTGAAGGATATAGTTTTGATAATCCTGCATCCTCTTTTTCAACTCAGACTAAAACAATTTTTGATGGCACAACAGATGAAGAAGGTAATGCAACTATAAAAACTGATTTTGAAACCGATGGAAATGCACCAGGGATGCTGAGTGCAAATTTATTTGTAAAAGTTTTTGAACCGGGTGGAAGTTTTAGTATAGATAATGTTACAGTTCCATACAGCCCATACTCAAGTTACATTGGCATTAAAATGCCCGAAGGAGAAAAGCCGTGGGGATTTTTATTGACAGGTAAAACACATACCGCACAAATTGCCAATGTTGACAACCAGGGGAAATTGTTACCCGGAACTAAAGATGTTGAAGTGCAGTTTTATAAAATTCAATGGAGGTGGTGGTGGGATGAAAGTGGTGATAACCTTAGCAATTTTACCCAGGATAAATACAATAAATTAATAAAAACTGAAACAGTTCATTTGAATAACGGAACTGGTAAATGGAATTTTAATGTGGGCGAAAATGAATGGGGCAGGTATCTTGTTCTTGTTAAAGATTTGAAGAGCGGGCATACAACCGGCGATGTAGTTTATATAGACCAACCGGGCTGGCAAAGCCGCGACAATACTGATGATCCCACTGCAGCATCCATGTTATCATTTACAGCCGACAAAGAAAAATATAATACCGGTGATGAGGTAACACTTACTATACCCAGTAGTGAAGGTGGCCGCGGCCTTATCAGCATTGAATCAGGAAGTAAAGTGCTGCGAACCTTTTGGGTTAAAACTGTGAAAGGACAAACGCTTGTAAAATTTAAGGCTGAAAAAGAAATGGCTCCGAATGTATATGTGAATGTGAGCCTTCTGCAGCCTCATGCGCAAACGGTTAATGATTTGCCTATAAGAATGTATGGCGTTTTACCGGTGTACATTGAAGATAAAAATACCATATTGAAGCCCGTGATCAGTATGTCAAATACCATTCGCCCCGAACAGCAGGCATCCGTGACCGTTAGTGAGCAGGCCGCAAAAGAAATGACCTATAGTATTGCAATAGTTGATGAAGGTTTGCTTGATCTTACAAGATTTAAAACTCCTGATCCGCATGAATATTTTTATGCGAAAGAAGCGCTGGGTGTTAAGAGCTGGGACCTCTATGACTATGTTATAGGTGCATGGGGAAGTAATCTTGAAAGAATTCTTACCATTGGTGGTGACCAGGAAGCAGGCGGGCCAATACAACAAAAGCAGGCAAACAGGTTTAAGCCGGTAGTAAAATACCTGGGCCCGTTTCATCTTGGCAAAGGAGATAAGGCAACACACAATTTTATTTTACCGCAATACATTGGTTCGGTAAGGGTAATGGTAATTGCGGCTAACCATGGCAGTTATGGTAGTACAGAAAAAGCAGTAGCCGTGAAAAAACCTTTGATGTTGCTGGCAACATTGCCAAGGGTTTTGGGGCCGACAGAAAAAATAAAAATTCCGGTTACAGTTTTTGCAATGGAGAATAATATTAAAAATGTAAATGTAACCTTACAGGTTAATCCATTTTTGGAAATTACAGGACCGGCATCACAGGTGGTAAACTTTACACAACATGGAGAACAAATAATTTATTTTGATGCAAAAGTAAAACCAGATGCAGGTATCGGTAAAGTAAAATTAACAGCAACGAGTGGCAGTGAGAAAGCCGATTATGATGTAGAGCTTACTATAAGAAATCCTAATCCGCAGGTAACAAGTGTTAGCGCTCAAGTGCTCACTGCAGGCCAGCAATGGGCGACGCCGGTAACGGCGATTGGTGCAGCTTCCACCAGTAAAGCCGTGCTGGAAATTTCAAGTATTCCCGCAATGAATCTCGAAAAGAGATTGGATTATTTAATTAATTATCCGCATGGATGTATTGAGCAAACAACATCCTCAGTTTTTCCTCAATTGGTATTAAACCAGCTTACTGATCTTTCTGAATATCGCAAAGCGCAGGTAGATAAAAATATAAAAGCAGGTATTGTTACTATGCAGAATTTTCAGCGCAGTGATGGTGGCTTTAGTTACTGGCCGGGTGGCCAGGAAAGTGATGAATGGGGCAGCAATTATGCCGGGCATTTTTTATTAGAAGCCCAGGCCAGCGGCTATACCGTAGGTGAACAAATGTTGCAGCAGTGGAAATTATTTGAGCGAAACAAAGCCACCGCATGGGTACCCACAACTACTAATTTTTATGGCGGTGACCTAACACAGGCGTACAGGTTGTATTTACTGGCTCTTGCAAAATCAGCAGAATTGGGAGCAATGAACCGCCTCAGGGAATTCAAATATATTTCTCCGGAAGCTAAGTGGAGGTTGGCTGCAGCGTATAAGCTGGCGGGCCAGGACAATACTGCATTACAGCTTATTAACGGGCTGCCGGTAACTTTTAGCACCAGTCATTCACCGGGCTTTACTTATGGTTCTGATACGAGAGATGAGGCCATGGTTCTGGAGACACTAACGTTACTGGGTAGACGCACTTTAGCCGCTGACCTGGTGAATACGATTGCAGCAAAACTTTCGCAGGATGAATGGTACAGTACACAAACCACAGCTTATTCATTAATTGCCATTGCAAAATATTGCGGCAAAAATCCTTCAGGCTCAAAAATTATATTGACAGGCGTCGTTAATGGAAAACCAATAATTATTAATTCATCTTCTTATATAAGCCAGATGCCCATTGATATAAGTAAAGGAACGGCAAATGTTGTCATAAATAATAAAGGAAATAATGTATTGTATGCAAGAATTATCTCTGAAGGGCAGCCCTTAACAGGAGAAGAATTGAAGGTAAATAATAATCCTTCTGTATTGTTATTGAACGTAAGCTACCTCTCCCGGGATTTGAAACCCGTTGATATAACTAATCTTACACAAGGCGCGGATTTTATCGCAAAGGTCACCATAAAAAATCCGGGTAAGCGTGGCTATTATGAGCGCATGGCGCTTAGTGAAATATTCCCCAGCGGCTGGGAAATTTTAAACACACGATTGCAGGAAGGCGAAGGAAGTTTTAAATCTTCACCATACGATTACCAGGATATAAGAGACGACAGGGTGTACACTTACTTCAATATAAAAGAAAAAGAAACACTCACCTACTATGTGCAATTAAATGCCACTTACCCCGGCCGGTATTTTTTACCTGGAACTTATTGCAGTGCGATGTATGATAATTCAATAAATGCAGGAGTGAATGGGAAGTGGGTGGAGGTGGTGGGGCAGTGAGCTGAAAATATGAAACATTTTTAGCTTCAAGATTACATTATTATTTCCTGAAAGAAAGGGAGGAATCACCTTAGCTGAACAAATCAAATTACGGACAGCAATTTCATCAAGCAAATACGAACACTGGTTCGAGGTTACAAAACCTGAAACATTGAGGCTGCAATGAAAACATTCCACTTCACTAACTGCTGTGAAGAAATAAACATTTCATCCTATTCCCCATTTCAAAATCTTAGTATTAAATTGTAAATACTATGAGCAACATAAAATTATTTGAAGACAAGAAAATTCGTAGTCAATGGAATGCCGATCAGGAAATATGGTATTTCTCAATCACTGATGTCATTGGAATACTTACCGAGAGTATTGATCAATTAGCCTACTGGCGTAAGCTTAAAGAAAGATTGAAAAAAGAAGGAAATGAAACCGTGACGAACTGTCACGCTTTGAAAATGGAAGCCGCCGATGGTAAGATGCGTTTAACTGATGTCGCCGATACCGAGCAACTGCTACGCCTTATTCAATCTATCCCATCAACCAAAGCTGAACCCTTTAAGCAATGGCTTGCAAAAACGGGTTATGAAAGAATCGAAGAGATACAAGACCCGGAAAAGAGTATTGACAGGGCAATGGAAAATTATTTGAAATTGGGATATAGCAAGGAGTGGATTAACCAACGACTGAAAAGTATTGAAGTAAGAAAAGAATTAACCGATGAATGGGAAAATCATGGCGTAAAAAAGGGGCAGCAATTTGCAACGCTTACTGACGTTATCACACAAGCATGGAGTGGTAAAACAGTGAAGCAATATAAGCAGCATAAAAATCTGAAAAAGGAAAACCTCAGAGATAATATGACCAATCTCGAGCTTGTGCTTAATATGCTTGCGGAGGCTACAACTACAGAGATCAGTAAAGAAAAAGATCCGGTAACTTTTGATGCCAATAAAACAATCGCAAAACAAGGAGGAACTATAGCAGGAAATACACGAAAAGCAATTGAGGCAAAATCCGGTAAAAAAATTGTGAGCACATTGAATGCAAAGAAATTGAGGTCAGAAGTTGAGATAAAAAAAATTAAGGGGTGAAAAAGATTTATATGCGACTGTTTATTTCTTGAAGCTATATATTAATCTCCAATGTCAAAAATCCCTCTTAAAATAAAAATCATCTTTATCACAGTCACGGTTTTGTTTACCTGGTTTTTGTTGTCTCTTCCTTCCAAATTATTTAATACTCCATATAGCTTTTTAATTGAAGATAAAGATGGCAATCTTTTAAATGCTTCTATTGCTGCTGATGGTCAATGGCGTTTTCCATACAATGAAAATGTACCTAATAAATTTATAGAATGCATCACCACATTTGAAGACAAAAGATTTTATAGTCACCCTGGAGTTGACGTTATAGCATTCTCAAGAGCTGCATTAAAAAATTTAAGAAGCAAAGAAATTGTGCAAGGTGGCAGCACACTAACGATGCAGGTTATACGCTTAAGCCGTCATGAAACAAAAAGGAACATCCGGGAAAAAATTATTGAAAGTATTCAGTCATTAAGATTAGAATGCAGTTATTCAAAAAAACAAATCATGGCTTTGTATGCTTCCGAAGCGCCATTCGGAAGTAATGTGGTTGGCCTTGATGCTGCATCATGGAGATATTATGGTAGAAGCCCGGAGAAACTAAGTTGGGGAGAAATGGCTGCATTGGCTGTATTGCCCAATGCTCCTGCATTAGTACATCCGGGGAAAAACCGTGATGTGCTTTTAAAAAAAAGAAATGCGTTGCTTGATAAATTGTTGGCAAATAAAATTCTTGACAAGTCAACCTGTTATCTTTCAAAATTGGAACCGCTTCCGGGGGAGCCGGTTTCTTTGCCACAGGTTGCGCCGCATTTATTGCAACGATTTAAAGAAGATATAAAAAATCAAAAGCAATCATCAGGATTAAAAACTACCATTGACATCAATCTTCAGAAAAATGTAATTGATATTTTAAATCAACACCACAATGTTTTAAAAGGAAACGGAATTAATAATGCATGTGCTTTGGTAGTGGATGTTGAAACAGGAAATACATTGGCTTATGCCGGCAATATTTATGACACAAAAAATCCTGAACTTGAAAGTGATGTTGATGTTATAAAAGCTCCACGCAGCCCCGGTAGCGCATTAAAACCAATTCTCTATGCAGCGATGTTTAGCGATGGGATGATTTTACCCAACGCTCTTATACCTGATATTCCTACACAAATAGGAGGTTATACTCCGCAAAATTTTGACCTTGAATATGATGGCGCTGTTCCTGCGTCTATGGCGCTTGCACGTTCATTAAATATCCCTGCTGTAAAATTATTGCAGCAATATAAATACCAGCGCTTTTATGATTTATTAAAACAACTGGGAATAACCACACTTAACCGGCCTGCAGATAATTACGGTCTTTCATTAATATTGGGTGGAAGTGAAGTAACCATGTGGGACCTTGCCGGTATATATGCGGGCATGGCACGAACATTAAATCATCAGAAAAAAAATAATGGTCTTGCTTTGAAGGAAGATTTTTATTCGCCCAATTATTTTATTAATGAAGCAAAAGAAAAAAAATCTTCAGGTGATGTTATCAATTCTTTGAATGCCACATCTATATGGTTTACTTTCCAGGCAATGGAAGAAGTGATGCGGCCAGGCGAAGAAGGCTTATGGCAGGAGTTTTCTTCATCACAACAAATTTCATGGAAAACAGGAACCAGCTTTGGTTTCAGAGATGCCTGGGCAATTGGCATTACACCAAAATATGTTGTGGCTGTGTGGACAGGTAATACAGATGGTGAAGGAAGAGCCGGTCTTATTGGTGTGCAAACTTCAGCCCCCATCATGTTTGATATATTTCGTGAGCTGCCATCATCAAAATGGTTTTCCAGGCCACAAAATAATTTTGCCTTTATTCCTGTTTGCAGACAAAGTGGTTACAGGGCAAATATTGATTGTCCGGATGTTGATACAATTATGGTTTCTAAAAGCGGCTACAGGTCACCGTTATGTCCTTATCATAAACTGATTCATTTAGATGCAACAGGTGCTTACCGTGTAGATGAAAGTTGTGAATCACCCGCAAATATGATTCACAAAAGCTGGTTTGTTTTAACGCCAACAATGGAATGGTATTACAAACAAAAAAATCATGATTATAAACCGATGCCACCATTTAAACAAGGTTGCGAATTTACAAGTGCCGGTAAGCAAATGGATTTAATATATCCGCAACAGGATGCTAAAATTTATGTGCCATTGGAAATAGATGGAAGCCGGGGCAAAACAATTTTTACTGCAGCACATAGAAAACCCGGTAGTAAAATTTTTTGGCATATTGATGATGAATATATTGGTACCACAACAAATTTTCACCAGATGGCTTTTAACCCTGCTCCCGGAAAACATTTGCTTACTATTGTAGATGAAAATGGGGAAAGCATCAGCAGGAAATTCGAAATTTTAGAAAAGTCGCAGTGAGTTTATTTTACGCAAGGGCGCAAAGTTGTGAAGGCGCTAAGGAAATATCTTGCGTCTTTGTTCCTTTTGCATCCTGGCGTGAAAACGCTTGCCAATTAATAAACTTTTAAATTATAAAACGGAGTACATTGAATTCTTCTCAACAAAACTTTTTAAAACTCGTAAATAATTCTTTTAAGTTTAATTTGTATTTATTCTTCAAACTTCCTGCGGCATTTTTTTCAGGAGTAAGGGTGAAAGAAATTAATGAAGAAAAATGTATTACCGCTGTTCCTTATAAATGGCTTACGCAAAATCCTTTTCGCTCAACATATTTTGCTTCACTTGCAATGGCTGCCGAAATGAGTACGGGTACATTAGCATTGAGTAATATTTATAAACGGACTCCCGGAGTATCAATGCTGGTTACAAAAATGGAAGCAGCTTATTTTAAAAAAGTAACAGGAACTATTTATTTTACCTGCGGGCAGGGAAAAGAAATTACGGGTGTTATTGATGAAGCTATCATAACAGGAGAGGGAAAAACTATAATTGCAAAATCAACGGGAAAAAACAGGACAGGTGAAGTGGTGGCAGAGTTTCTGTTTACATGGTCATTCAAAAAAAAATCAGGTGATAAATTGCCATAAAATTATTTTGGCAGTTTGTTTTCTTACCTTCATTTTATCATCATTCAATAAAAATAACTTATGAAGATTGCTTTTCACGGCGCTGCCCGTACTGTAACCGGCTCAAAGCATTTACTCACTTTGCAGAATGGAAAAA
>JBDTYU010000051.1:0-4641 GCA_040005535.1 Ginsengibacter sp.
ATGAAAGTAACATCAATGTCTTTCAGCTATATGTATTCTTTTTCTTCTTTCAGGCGGTGATTTTTGAAATCCGCCATCTGCCTCGTTCATCCTTATCTGGCGACCGTTATAATTTTTACCATCTATACTCTTAATCATTTTTCCCGCAACAGATTTATCTATTTCAATCCACGAGTTCATGTCCCGAAGATCAATTTTTCCAAGTACTTCTTTTTTAAGATTGCTTTCATCCAGGATAAACTGCAAAAAGCTGGCTTTATAAAAACCATCTTTTATTCCAAGGTTTATAAAAAGTCTTGTGTACCCGTTATCTCTTTGGAAAGTTGGTCTTTCCCTTCTTGCACCTGCAGCCTGTTCACGGCCATTGGTATTTTCAAATCGCCTTTCCCTGGAATCAGTTCTTGCGTTCAGGTCATCAGCATTCTCATAATATTTTAAAAAATGATCAAACTCAAGAGCTGCTACTCTTTTCAAAACTTCTTCTTTACTTACATCTGCAAATTTCTTTTGAAGATCGGGCATGTAAGTTTCATATTCCCCATGCGAAGTATCAGCTTCCATAAGCTTATCCATAAAATAGAAAAACTGTTTACGGCACACGTCTTTTCCTGTAGGAATATCAAGGCGGTGAAATTGTGCATTGGTCATTTTTTCAAGCTGACGTATTTTAAAAGCCTCCCTGCTATGGCAGATGGAAATACAAATTCCGCTTTTCCCCGCACGTGCAGTTCGTCCGCTTCTGTGCGTATACACTTCAATGTCGTCGGGCAATTCAAAATTAATTACATGTGTGATGCCTTCCACATCAATGCCTCTTGCTGCCACATCGGTTGCAATTAATATCTGGATGCTTTTCTGCCGAAAGCGCAGCATTACTTTGTCCCTCTGCTGTTGTGTAAGGTCACCATGTAAGGCTTCAATATCATAGCCTTCTTTTACAAGTCTCTCAGTAACTTCCTGAGCGTCTGCTTTTGTACGTGTAAAAATAATTCCATACATGCCAGGGTTGAAATCAACAAGTCTTTTTAGCGTTTCATAACGGGAATGCGCAGACGTAATAAAATATTGGTGGTCTATGTTTACGTTAGCCGTATTTTTTTTACCCACAGTAACTTCCTGCGGATTATCCATAAAATTTTTAGAAATGGCTTTTACCGCTGCAGGCATGGTAGCGCTGAAGAGCCAGGTACTTTCCCGGTTAATGGTATTTTTTAAAACAAAATCGATATCGTCTCTAAATCCCATATTCAGCATTTCATCAGCCTCATCAAGTACTACATATTTTACTTTTTGCAAATCAATTGCTTTTCTTTCTATCATGTCAATAAGACGGCCCGGAGTAGCCACAACTATATGAACCCCTTTTTTCAAAGCACGAATCTGCATTACAATAGAAGCGCCACCATACACAGGTTCAGCGATAATATTGCGGGAATATTTTTTATACTCCTGTAAGTCATTACATATTTGTAAACAAAGTTCACGGGTTGGGCATACAATTAACGCTTGGGGATATTTGCTTGCAGCATCCACTAATTGTAATAACGGAAGGCCAAACGCTGCAGTTTTGCCGGTACCGGTTTGTGCAAGTCCAACAAAGTCTGTTGTACCGGATAATAAAATAGGAATCGCTTTTAACTGTATTGGTGTAGGTATATCAAAACCGAGATCAGTAACTGCCTTAACCAGATTTTCATTCAATCCAAGGCCTTCAAATGCATTCATTTAACTTTTTTTATTTCAGGCGCAAAGGTATGTTATTAGGCTGAGAGTAATTAATTGTATGGTTACTACAAATATGTAATAATACGGGTTTGATAAATTAGTTTATTGTCGATTGATTAAACTTATTTCTATTTTTGAAGTCTGTTTCACGCAAACTAAAAGCAAACAAAACCCGTAATTTTCTATAGTTCAATTGTTTTGTTTTATTTAACTCAAATGCGAATACTTTTATTCTTTTTTCTTACCGGTGTATTATTTTTCCCTAAATCTTTTGGGCAAACAAACCCATCTGATAAACACATCATGGATTCTTTATTGGAAAATGACGAGATGCTAAAAATGATTAATAGCTATAGTAACCGATCAAGTTATTTCAGAGTGAATATCGGAATAGGCAATAAGTTGTATAGTAATCAGGACAAGGCCGTTCAATCATTGCAAAATACCAGGAATCTTATTATTAGTCCATCATTGGCATACTATCATAAAAGCGGCTTGGGAATTTCGTTTACAGGCTTTATACTAAGTGAAAATAATAAAACAGATTTTTATCAATATTCATTATCTCCTTTTTATAATTATACAAAAGGAAAAATTGCTAATGTATCAATTTCCTACACACATTATTTTGAAAAAGACATTTATAGTGCCAATACTTCTCCTATACAAAACGAATTTTACGGCAGCCTTGTTTTTAAAAAACCATGGCTTAAACCAGGTATTGCTGCAGGATATTCTTCAGGTACCTATCATGAAATTATTAACATTGATACCATCATCAGAGTTGGCAATCAGCAGGTGCATATAAAATATATTGATACTACTACTATTAAACTTTCTTCCTTTTCAATTACGGGAACACTTGAGCATTCATTTGGATTTTATAACATCTTTTCAAAAAAAGACCTTCTTAGTTTTACTCCCCAGGTTTCTTTTATAACCGGAATAAATACTTACCAGGTAAGCCATAAAAGCTCGACTACAAATTATGACTCCTATACAAAAAAACTTTCAAAAAGGATAAGGCATTTTCAATCACAATCCGGAAATAATAAGTACGAGGCTCAGTCACTTGGGCTTGATCTTGACCTGAACTATCTTATTGGAATATTTTATCTTGAACCCGAACTTTATCTTGATTATTATTTGCCAAAAACAAATGATAAAAGATTTACTCAAATTTTCAATTTTAATATTGGTATAACTTTTTGATAGATATTCCTGGTATACATTTGATAAATGTTTTTGCTTATATATTTGAAACCATAACCGTAAAAAACTTTTTTATGAAAACTAAAATCCTCCCGCTGGCTTTATTATTATTTATTGGCTCATCAGTTTTTTCCCAATCATTAAGCTTTGGTATAAAAGGTGGTGCTAACCTTGGTAAAATATCAGGTCACTCTTTTAAGGATGAATTTAAACTTGGGTATCACGTTGGTGCTTTTGCTACTATTGGGCTTGGTAATAAATTTGCAATACAGCCCGAAGTTTTATTCAACCAGGTAAACGTAGATACTTCCAATAGTTTCAGCCAGATATATGAAGGTGCGTTTAATCATGTAGATAAAATTCAATTACATTATTTAAGTATACCTCTTTTGTTGAATTACAATATCAATAAATATATTGTATTGCAGGCCGGCCCGCAATTTGGAATACTGCTTGATCAAAACAAAAGTTTATTGCAGAATGGAGGGGACGCTTTTAAATCAGGAAATTTTTCTTTGGTTGGGGGCTTGCAGTTACGGCTATTGAAATTTCGTGTGTACGGACGATACGTTGGAGGAGTTACCAATCTTGATAACGTAGGAAATAAAGAAACATGGAAAGCTACGGCTATACAGCTTGGTGTAGGGATCGCCTTATAATTTCTGTTACCTCATTTTTTCGATTTTACCATCGCTGTTTAATTTTATAATAGACGAGGCCTGATGTAATTTAATTTCATCCTGACGGTGTTGAACTACATAATCAACACCGCCTTTAATTTCAGCATTAATCTCTTTAAAAGTTTTTGGATAATGATCTCCCGAAATGTTTGCTGATGTTGAAACCAAAGGGCTTTTCAATCGCTCAATAAGCATTTGACAAAAATCCTCTTTTACAATTCGTATTGCAATGGTTCCATCTTTATTGATAAGCTCTGCAGGTAAATTGATTGCATTTTTAAAAATTGCCGTTGTTGGAGTTGTCTGGTTTGAAAGAAAATCAATAATTTTTTTTGATGGATTTAAAACATAATTTTTGATCTCATTTTCGTGAGCCAGCAATATGATCATTGATTTTTTTTCTACTCTTTTTTTTAGAAGGTAAATTTTTTTAAGAGCAATTGCATTTGTAGCGTCACAACCCACACCCCAGATTGTATCAGTTGGGTATAGAATGATACCATCATCCCGAAGAACGTTTATTGAATTGGTAATATCATCCTCAAATTTTTTCATTTTATAAATAAACCGCAGATAACAATTGTTCGGTTTCAATCGTGCGGGCACATTTAAAATGCCCAAGGGGGCAGGCTTTTAATCCATGAAGTGAACAGGGCTTGCATGCCAGTTTTTCCCTTGTTTCAACAATAACTGATCTGGAAGATAACGGGTAAAATCCAAATGAAGGAACTGTTGAGCAAAAAATTGCGGTAACAGGAGCATCCGTTGCTGAAGCAAAATGCAGAGGCGCTGAGTCGTTGGTATAATTCATTACTGCACTCTTCATTAGCGCAGCAGACGAAAGAAAATTTAATTTTCCTGCAAGCACTTCAGTTTTATTATTGACTGTGCAGGCTTTTATTTTTTCACAGAGAGTGACATCCTCTTTTCCACCCATTAAATAAATGTTGTATTCGGCAGGAAAATTATTAATGAGATCAACCCACTTTTCAAACGGGTATTGTTTGGTAAACCATACGCTTGC
>JBDTYU010000052.1:0-6989 GCA_040005535.1 Ginsengibacter sp.
CCGGATGCTAACGGAAGCTTTTACATCAGAAAATTTGACGGAGCTTATTTTTATTTCCTTCAAAATATTATAAATCCCAAGAATCAGCTTATAATAAAATATGACTGGTATGATCCCAATATTTCTACATCAGAAAAAAATATTGGCAGCGTTGGAAGTAATCTCACCTCTGCCGATATAAAATTTTCAACATTAGGATTTGGATATATATACTATATTAACGATAACGTAAAATTATTAATTTGGTATGACAAAGTTTGGAATGAAAAAACCAGGCTACAAGGTTTTACAACTGATGTAAAAGATGATGTTTTCACTTGCCGCATGCAATTCAGGTTTTAATAAATATTTTTAAAAATAATCATAACAAAATAGGAGTTATAAATGAGGCTTATAATAAAATTTATTTCATTAAACCCTTCCTTATGTTACATAACATTTACATAACATTGCGGTAACCCTTCCATAACATAAAAGTTATCTCTTTGCAGCATCAAAATAAATGATGCATGAGATATATCACTTACTTACTTTTTTTTACTTTTTTTACTTTAAGCGCTTTCTCCCAAACCGGAAAAGTAGAAGGCAAAATAACCGATTCAAAAACCGGCAAGGCGATTATCGGGGTTTCTATAACAGTTACTGGTAATCTTAGGGGCGTAGCTACTGATCTTGAAGGAAGATTTGTCCTTACTCTTGGAGCTTCAAAGTCTTATACAATCAGGATTTCATCTGTTGGGTATCAAACCAAAGAAGTTGAAAATGTAGAAGTTGCTTCTAATACTTTAATCAATCTTGATGTAGTACTTGAAACTGCAACAAAAACAGAGACTGAGATTGTAGTTAGAACAACCCGCCGCCAGGAGACTACTGCTGCATTAATCGCATATCAGAAAAATACTAACACTGTTGCGCAGGTAATTTCTGCAGAAACTATAAAGCGGTCACCTGATAAAAATACGAGCGAGATTATGAAAAGAATCCCGGGTACTTCAATACAGGAAGGTAAATATATTATTGTAAGAGGCCTCAGCGATAGATACAATCAAACCATGCTCAATGGTATTTTATTGGGCACCACCGAACCAGACAGAAAAACTTTTTCTTTTGATATTTTCCCTGCCGGTATGATTGATAATATAATTGTCAACAAAGCATTTGTGCCTGAACTTTCGGGTGAGTGGGCGGGAGGCCTTGTGCAGGTAAATACAAAAGATATACCTGCAGCAAATTATCTCAATATAGTTGTAGGAACGGGTATCAATACACAAACTATTGGCAAAGATTTTTATACTTACAAGGGTGGCAAACTTGACTTCCTGGGGAGTGATGATGGCTTCCGTGGTATTCCGGACGCTTTCCCATTGAAATCAAAATACAATTCCATGGATCGTGCGGAGAAAACTGAACTTGGAAAATTATTCAAAAATGTTTGGAGTGGTGATAAAACCTCATCCAATTTTTTTCCACAACTAAACAAAAATTTCCAGCTAAGCGGGGGATTTAATAAAGGTCTCGGAAACAATAATAAGCTCGGTGCTGTTTTTGCCATTAACTATAACCAATCAATCAGGCGTACAGATTATATCAATAACCGTTTATATTCGGTTGAGAATAATGTTCCCAGTATAAATTATGATTACAGTGATAAAAAATATACTAAAGATGTATTATGGGGCGGCCTTGCAAATGTGACGCTGCAAATCGGAAGCAACAATAAAATTTCATTTAAAAACCTTTTCAATGTAAATGCTACCAATTACATTAATGAAAGAACTGGTAAAGACTATGAGTTTGAGCCCACGATGGGTGAAAATATAAGGGCTACAGAACTTGCATTGAAGACAAATACTTTTTTTAATACAACTCTTTCCGGTGATCATAATATTGTAAAATATAAAGCCAAATTGCACTGGTATGGAAGTTTTAATATTTTAGACCAATATATTCCTGATCAAAGAAGGATACAATATGATCAGGATCCGGAAGTATCAAATGCACCCTTTAAGTTATTGGTAAGCGGGTCTCAAACTTCTCAAAAATCGGGCAGTCGCTATTATGGTTTTTTAAATGATTATAATTATACTGCCGGTGGAGATATAACTAAGTCATTCCGGCTATTTAAGCTTGATCAGTCTGTAAAGGGTGGTTATTTTTTCCAGGTAAAAGACAGGTTGTTCGATTCAAGGCCTTTTGCAATCTATTTACCAGCAGATAATCCTGATTTAATTCTTCTTCCTGCGGATAAGGTCTTTAGTCCTGAAAATTTTGGAAATGGAACTGATAACAAATTTGGATTTAATGAAATTTCAGGCGATCAATATAGGTACATTGCCAACACAATTTTAAATGCCGGGTATCTTCAATTTGAAAACCAGTTTACAAATAAATTAAGGGCAACTTATGGAGTAAGGGTAGAAAATTATGACCAGGTCATCGGCAGCTTAAAACAAAGTGACCATCGCCATCTTCATTCAGAGGTTTTGGATTTCTTACCGGGATTGAATCTTACATACAGGCTTAACAGTAAAACAAATATTCGCCTGTCGGGTTCGCAAACAGTAATTCGTCCTGAATTCAGAGAGTTAAGTGATTTTGCTTTTTATGATTTTGATTTAGGCGCTACGGTAACGGGTAACCGGGTACTGGAGCGTACTAAAGTAAGCAATGCAGATTTGAGATATGAAATTTATCCAAGGGCCGGTGAACTATTTACTTTTGGAGTTTTCTATAAGTATTTTAAATTCCCCATTGAACTTTTCTTTAACCAAAGTGGCGCTGGAAGCTCAAGCACTTTTAATTATTTAAATGCAGACAAAGCATACAGCTTCGGTGCAGAAATGGAATTTAGGAAAAAACTTGATTTTATTGATGCATTAAAAAACTTCACTTTCCAGACAAACATTTCTTACATCTACAACAGGGTATCAAGGGATAGCAGCCAGCTAAACCGCCCGATGCAGGGGCAAAGCCCATATGTGGTAAATGCTTCTCTTCAATATGATATTGAGAAGTATGGCATTAATACAACACTTCTTTTCAATCAGATAGGTGACAGGATATTTTATGTAGGCGGCAATGATTTTCCCCCTGTAACCGAGCAGCACAGGCCTTTACTCGATTTCCAGATAGCTAAAAAAGTTTTAAAGAAGGAAGGAGAAGTGAAGCTAAACGTTTCTGATATTTTAAATAATAGCAACATTTTCTACCTGGATGTAAACAATAACAGGAAGTATGATAAAAATAAAGATGCGCTTGCTATAAAACGCAAATACGGTAGCACAGTCAACGTTACCTTTTCTTATAATATTAAATAAAACAAAAATTAAAAACACAGTATGAAAAAGTTATTTTATTTGGCTGCATTTGTTGGCTTTATCTCAACAGGTTGCCGAAAAATTGAAGTTGATGGTGGTACAACCACAGTCGTTGATACAACCGGTAATGGCGGCGGAACTGTAAATACTATTCTTGAGGGAAGAATATCGCAAAACCTTACGCTTAAGGCAGCATATACATATAAGCTACGTGGACTGGTGTACGTAACCAATGGCGCCATTCTTACAATTGAGCCAGGTACAAAAATAGTGGGGGAATTAAATAGACAAGGGGGCCTTGTAATAACCCGCAGCTCAAAAATTATAGCTGATGGAACTGCAGATAAACCTATTGTTTTTACATCTGAATCTACAACTCCTGCCAGAGGAGATTGGTCAGGCCTCATATTATTAGGTAATGCCCCTACCAATTCTTCATTCAATGGTGTGCAGGGAATTGGCGAAATAGAAGGCGGCGTTAATAACAGCGATGGCCTTGGGTTGTATGGTACACCCAGCACACAGTCTCAAAATCCCGCTGATAATAGCGGCATTCTCCGTTATGTTCGTATTGAATATGCAGGCTACGCTTTTTTACCAGATAAAGAAATCAATGGCTTAACTTTTGGCGGTGTTGGTAGCGGTACTATTATTGATTATGTACAGGTTTCTTATGCAAACGATGATTCTTTTGAGTGGTTTGGTGGCACAGTAAGATGTAAACATCTTATTGCTTTCAGGGGCCTTGATGATGAACTTGATACTGATAATGGATTCAGCGGTTCAGTTCAATTTGCAATCTGTATCAGGGATTCTGCTGTTGCTGATATTTCAAAATCAAACGGATGGGAAAGTGATAACGATGCTAATGGCAGTACACTTACTCCAATCACCAGTGCAGTATTTTCAAATATTTCCATGATAGGACCACGTGCTGCAGCTAATAGTATTGGTAATTCCTTATTTCAGGCAGGGGGCCATTTGAGAAGAAATACAAAAGAATCAATTTACAATTCTGTTGTTATGGGATGGCCAATAGGGTTCCTCATTGATGGCAGTAAAGGAAGTCCTACTGATCTTAATATTACCAGCAATGAATTGCAAATACAAAATACTATCGTTTCAAACTGTGCAACTCCTATAAAATATGCTGCAAGTACTACAAGCCCTACAGGAGCAACAACCCAAACAATTACTGACTGGTTCTTACTTCCGGCAACCGGTAATACAATTCTTGTATCAAATGATGAGGTGAAATTAACTGCACCATTTAGTTACACTAATCCTGATTTGGCGCCTATGGCAGGTTCACCACTTCTTACAGGTGCAGCATTTGCTAATCCTAAATTAAGTGTATTCCAGGCTGTTGATTATCGTGGCGCTGTTGGCCCTTCGGATAACTGGTATAAAGGATGGACAAAATTTTAAATTAAGCGAAAAGTCTATGAACCTAAAAAGCAGTCTGAGGCTGCTTTTTACATAAAGTAAATATATAAAACGAATTATAGTGAGAAAGCTTATGAACTATTATATAATCTTGCCATAATCTTAAAATAATATGATGGTGTTAGATTACATCGCTATAGTCAAACAAAAATAATTTTTAAATTTTTTCGTAAGCAAAACAGATTTTCTTATGCTGTACCACCTTTTAATCATGAAGGGTGGTTTTTTTATGAACTGTTGACATTACATTTATTTATTTTTGAAAAGACTGAACTTGATATTGCATGACATTACCTTCATTGTATAAAGAAAACCGTTTATTTTTTATTGGGTTTATTTTGTTCACAATTGTTTCCGTTTTAATACTTGTATTTTACTCAAAAGCAGATGGATTTTTTTTATTAAATCCTTACCATTCTAAATATTCTGATATTTTTTTTATTTACTTCACCTACTTTGGAGATGGTTTTTTTTGCATAGCAAGTGGTGTATTACTATTTATTTTTAAGAAAAGATTTTTAGCGCTGATGGTTTTTAGCGGTTACGCCGTTTCAGGAATTATTACGCAGGTTTTAAAATATTTTATTATAGAAGCACGACCTGCAGTTTATTTACAGAGCAGTTCATATCAATATTTTGTTGATGAGGTTACGTTACATAACTATCATGGGTTTCCATCCGGGCATGCGGCCTCTGCCTTTGCGTTGGCTGCTGTTTTAAGCTTTGCAGTAAAAAATAAAAATTATTCAATATTATTTTTATTAGCAGCAATATCAGTAGGATACAGCCGCATTTATCTTGCACAGCATTTTTTAGATGACGTGCTTGCAGGAGCGATCATTGGTTTATTATCTGCTATTTTTTGCTGGATGTTTTTTGAAATAAGATTTTACAGGTTAGTGCAATCTAAAATGAAATCGATTCAACACAATTAATACGAAGTATTTATAATGTTCTTGCAGAAGGAAGTGTAAATCCAAAAGTCGTTCCTACATCAGTTTTACTTCTTACGTGTATTGTTTCATCATGCGCTTCTACAACGTGTTTTGCGATGGATAATCCAAGGCCGCTTCCTCCAACTTTACGTGTTCTTGCAAGATCGGTACGATAAAATCTTTCAAAGATTCTTGGCAAATGTTCATCTGCTATTCCATAGCCATCATCACTTATCTCCACAAGAATTTTTTTCCCGTCAATTTTATAAGCACTTCCTTCAATGATGCCATTTTGCTTTCCGTATTTTATTGCATTATCAATAAGATTGATGAGTACCTGCCTTATTTTTTCTTTGTCTGCAAAAACGGTAAGTGGTAATTCGCATCCTTTTTTAATAAAACATTTTATTTTCTTTTCATCTGCTTTTATTGAGAGTGATTCAAAGACTTCTTTAATAAGATCCTGAACAATAAAATTTTGTTTATACAACAACTGTTCACCACTTTCGAGTTTTGTGATCTCATCAAGATCATCTACAAGATTCACGAGACGGTCAATATTTTTTGAGGCATTGCTCAAAAACTTTATATTGACTTCCGGGTTATCAAGCGCTCCGTTAAGCAAAGTATCTACATAACCTTGTATAGCAAATATGGGTGTTTTTAATTCATGCGAAAGGTTAAGTAGAAATTCTTTCCGGAAGTCTTCATTCTTTCTCAGGATCTCTATTTCTTCTTTATGCTGAACAGCCCATTGCTCTACATCTTCGCTTACTTCTTCAATTGATTTCTGCGGTAAAATATTTTTATAATAAAATTCCTCCCGCTTACTTGCTTTGGTTTGATAAATGAGTTTATATATAATTTTTATTTTGCGATAAACAAACCGTTCAATCATTAAATAAATAAAAATGTAAGACACAATGCTTAATACAACAAAGACAACCAAAGAATGCAGCGGACTTTCTCCATAAAAATATATTGCCATTGCCCCCAATAAACCAATAGGTAAACAGGCAATAACAGCTACCTGTTGTGGTGAGAAATTTTTAGCTGGAAACATTTTTTTAATTTAACAAGCTACGTCCCTCTCCTTTGGAGAGGGGTTGGGGTGAGGTTTACCATCCCAGCACCCATGCAAATATTAATGGTGCAACAATGGTGGCATCGCTTTCAACAATAAATTTTGGAGTATGAATATCAAGCTTGCCCCAGGTAATTTTTTCATTCGGCACCGCCCCTGAATAGGATCCATAAGAAGTTGTTGAATCAGAAATCTGGCAGAAATAAC
>JBDTYU010000053.1:0-7316 GCA_040005535.1 Ginsengibacter sp.
ATGCACCCAAAAAAAATTTAGCGTCTTTTCGTGAAAAAAGATAGAATAAAAATGAATGATAAAAACTTCCTAAATGATATACAACCAAAATCTTTGAAACGTATGAACCAGGTTTCTTCTTCGGAGTTTAGAGGGCTACATTCATTTAAAGAACTCTCACAACTTTTTGAAGAAAAATTTAATACACGCCACTTTCCACAGCATCCCGAAAGCCTGTATAATGCTTCACAATATATACTAACGCCAGGGGGTAAACGCATTCGGCCTGTAATATGTCTTATGGGCAATGAACTATTTGATAAAATAAATCCTGATGCCTGGCATGTTGCAAATGCCATCGAGCTATTTCACAATTTTACGCTGATACATGATGACATAATGGATAAAGCTCCATTGCGGCGTGGTATGCAAACAGTGCATACAAAATTTGGTGAAGCAACTGCTTTGCTTTCAGGTGATGTGATGCTGGTTGCCGGGTATGAATACATTAATAAGATAAGCAACGATTATCTCCACCAGGTGCTTTCAATATTTAATGCTACGGCACAACGTGTATGTGAAGGCCAGCAGCTGGATATGGATTTCGAGAAAAAAGAAAATGTAAGCTTTGATGACTATGTTCAAATGATTAGTCTTAAAACATCGGTATTACTTGCAGCCAGCCTGCAACTGGGCGGTGTGCTTGGTGGAGCAGGACTGGGTAACCAGCAGCATTTGTATGAGTTTGGAAAAAACCTTGGCATAGCCTTCCAGGTGCAGGATGATTATTTAGATGCCTTTGGTGATCCTGAAAAATTTGGTAAAAAGCACGGCGGTGATATTATCGCCAATAAAAAAACATTTCTGTTGATTCGGGCTTTGAATGCAGGCTCTGCTGAGCAGATTAAAGAATTAAATAACCTTATGCACGAAAATGCAGATCATAAAATTGACCGTGTTCTCAACATTTATAAATCGTGTAAAGTGGATGAATGGGCTAAAGAACTCAAGCAAAAATACATGTCGGTTGCTTTGAAACATCTGGAAGAAATCGCTGTTCTCTCTGCAAGAAAAAAACCATTAGAGGAACTTGCACATTATTTATTGGATAGAGAGATGTAAGGAATTAATTAATTGCGTAAATATTTTTGTAAAAGAAAAATTAGTAAAACAATTAATTAGTGAGATGCTCAGGAGGAAAGAAAATTATTTATTTTACCTGTAGTGTTATTGTCTTTTTTGAGTCTTCTTTTAGTGAGTTTATTTATAATTGGGAATGTTTAGTCCGAGAACGATATCTCTGTGACCAACCCATTCACCTGTTTCATTTTTAGTAAGATGCATAATTCCTGAGCCACCTCTGTTCTCTAATTTATTTTTTTTCTCCGGAGTTAATTTTAAATCATCATCAAAAACAAATTCATCGATGTAGTATTCTATTTTATTGGGTTCCTTTATTATTGGATGAATATGAGCTGGAATATCTGCATTTGGATATTGGCCCGGACGAATGGTTGTAAACTTATATTCACCTTTATTATTTGTCATCATCCAGCTCCTTAAATGGCCATGTCTTTTTGCTAAGGTTTGTGTGTCAGATGGCGAATAGTAACCTTTGGCATTAGTATGATAAATATATAGTAGAATGCCTGCGGCAGGTGTTTTTCCATCAGCTTTATAAATTTTTCCACTTATTTCCATTCGCCCTCCCGGTTCCGTTGAACCCGTAACAGTTGTAGCCCAATCAAGTTTACCAGTTGAAGGCATTCCCTGGTACATTAAATCACAACCGTCGCATCCGTCACTTACAATTATTTTTCTGGAAAGAATTTGTGAAGTTGATTCAGGTTTTTTGGAACTTATATGATTATTTCTTTGACCACAACTGCTAAATAAAACAGTCATCATCACAAGAAAAGTTGAAATTGTTTTAATCATGTTAAATGGTTTTCAACCGGGAGGTACCAATAACAAACATTGCTAAAAATTTGTGTCTTCCATTTTAACTAATTCTAAATTAATAAAAAAGTTTATTAAATAACAAATCTTATGCATTGCAATAGGTAGCGTTATACCCGGAAACAAAAGCGGCATTGTAATTTTTGAAGATAAAAAATAACTTTGTAATTCAATTTTGAATATAATGTCATACAGATTTTTTCTTATAGCATTTTTGTTTTTCGGTTTTGTCTTACATCTGGTTACCCTTCATGCGCAAAATAATATATCAAATAATTCTAACCAAAAAGAAACGTCTTCTCAAAGCCGGCTTTTTGATGATGATGATATCCTTCATTTTAAACTCGAAGGAAAACTAAATGAGCTGTTCAATGACAGAAATGATAATGCTGTTTATCACCCCATGTTACTTCAGTACATGCGAAAAGATAGTAGTTTCAATTCACTTCAAATTATGGTGAAAACAAGGGGACATTTTCGCCGGCTTAAGGGCAATTGCAAGATGCCACCTCTTTTATTAAATCTTTCAAAGGCAGAAAAAATAAAAAATTCAATATTCGATAAACAAAATAAACTTAAGCTGGTTGTTCCCTGCCAGGGCGATGAATATGTAATAAAGGAATGGCTGGTATATAAGTTATATAATATTATAACTGAGAAAAGTTTCAAAGCTAAATTAGTACAGGTCGATTTTGAAGATTCTTCAATGAAGCGAAAACCAGAGTCCCATTATTGTATTTTACTTGAAGATGAAAAGAAAGTAGCTGAACGAAATAAAGCATTTGTCTGGAACAAGAAATTGGTGGCTATGAGAAATACAAACGGTGATGAATTTAAAAAGCTAACAGTCTTTGAATATATGATAGGTAACACAGACTGGTCAGTTCCTTATTTGCAAAACATTGTATTGATAACAAAAGATTCTACTAAAGCGGCTATTGCCATTCCTTACGATTTTGATCATGCCGGTATTGTTGAGGCTCCTTATGCAGATGCAGCCGCTGAATTAGAAATTGCTTCAACACGGGAGCGCCTTTATCGCGGGTACTGCGAAAGTGATAGAAAAAATTTTGCAGAAACATTTGAATTGTTCAATCGCCATAAAAATGATATCTACGATGTATATAGCAATTGTACATTGCTTAAACCCAAGTACGTGAAATCTACACTAAGCTATCTGGATGACTTTTATAAAATAATCAATAATGATAAAGCCATAGCAGATCAATTCGAAAAACCGTGCAGAACGAGTACACGAATAGAGATTAAGGGATTGAAAGATTAGTAATATTATTCATTCTTCATTGAAGTAATCCACCATACATTTCCGAAAGGATCCGTTATCCCGCCACTGCGCCCATAGGTTTGATCTGCGACTTCTATTAAAGTAGTTGCCCCGGCATCAATTGCTTTTTTAAAAGTTATATCAGCATCGTCAACATAAATAAATAAGCCTGCAGTCTGCACGTTAAATTTTTCTGTACTGTCCGCAAACATGATAGTGCTTCCGCCAATCATAATTTCACCATGCATGATGATACTTTCATCTCTCATTGATTTATTGGCTTCTCCGGCATCAAAAACTTTTTGCATAAATACAATAAATTTTGCGGCATCCTTTACTATCAGGTAAGGCATTACTGTTTGATAATTGTCGGGAATTTTTAATTTTTTTACCATGAGATTTTGTTTTATGATTTTTAATTTTTTGACAGTGAATTATAAGTCAGGCTCATCAGGCTTTCTTTAAAAGTATAGCCAGAATTCTTGGGATTTCTGTTTTTTCATCATTGTCAAAAAACTCATTTAAATCAATAAGCGTGAGTCCATATTTTTTTGAAGTTTGAATAAATTCTGAAACATGATGATCAAAACATTCAACTACTTGTAGCCCATCTTCAGTATCAAACCTCGCTTTGGTTCCTGAATATTGTTTATATGGATGAAGCTCACCAATATAAACATGGCCTCCGGGCCTTAATGATTTAGAAACTTCGTTAAAAATGTGATCAAGGTTTTCGATGTGTTCAAGCACCAAACTAAAACTCACAAGATCATAATTTTTTATACTGAAAATCCACGGCAGTGTAATGTCGGCTTGTTTAAATTGAACCTTGTGTGAAGTTATTTTTTCTTTAGCTTTTGCAAGCATTTCATCTGAAAGATCAACAGCAGTTACCTCATTTGCTTTCTCAATAAACCATTTAGTATTTTTTCCTGTGCCGCATCCAATTTCCAAAACCTTATCAAATGGAATGTCTGCTAACAATGACCGCAGAGCCTGTCCTTCAAGGTCTCTTGTCTGATTATTGTTGGTGTCGTATTGTGAGGCCCAGACATCATAAGCTTTCCTTGTATCCATAATATTTTACATTTTATGAGGACAGGTTATAAATTTACTAAGAGTGATGTTAATTTTAAAGAATCAGGTTACTTCTTTTCTTATTGTATGCGCTGCAACTGCTTCTTGTAATAATTGTTTCAAAGCAGGATTGCTTATGTTTTGAGCCGATTTAATTTCTACAAAACGATGCACTTTTCCGGTGCCTGTCAAAAGTTTTTCCGGGTCTGGTAATTCGCTGCCTTTATAAAAACCGAGTTTAACATTTTTCTTCGAAAGGAGAATTACACAAATTAAATTTTTATATCCTTTGCCATAATTGTAGCCAATGATCCCTGCTTTAGCATCCGCTTCTTCGCTGATGTTTTTTAATTCTGAAAATAAAAATTCACGAAGCTGAAAAGCTAAGGCTGAAATTTTTTCGTCGTACCCGGATAAAATTTTTTCTGCAATCATTATAGTTTTTTCAAAAATAAATTTACAACGTACCTCATCACAATATTAACTAGGATAGGATCAAAATAACTCCAGGCAAAAATGCTATCTTAAAGTTTTATATAAAGCCATGAATGATTTAGGATAAAAATATATAGTAATATGAAATTTTAAAAAATGAAAATACAAGGTGAAGATTTTATATTAAGACCCTTTCAAATTACCGATAAAAAGGCATTGGCAAAATATGCCAACAACGAAAAGATCGGTAAAAATTTAAGAGACCGGTTTCCTTATCCTTATACAGAAGAAGATGCCGAATGGTTTATCAACTTTGTATTGGAAAACAATGTCCCGTTAAGAAATTTTATAATTGAGATCAATAACGAAGCGGTTGGTACAATTGAGTTCAGGCCCGGGGAAGATGTGTACAGGTTAAATGCAGAAATAGGTTATTGGCTTGGAGAAGAATATTGGGGAAAAGGAATTATGACTGCCGTAATTAAGGAAACCGTAAAATATATTTTTGAAAATTCTGATATCAACAGGGTTTTTGCACTTCCTTTTTCAACTTCAATTGCATCTGCAAGAGCATTGGAAAAAGCAGGTTTTATAAAAGAAGCAACTATTAGAAAAGGTGTTATTAAAAACGGTAAGGTGCTGGATTATTATATTTATTCAATAATCAATTTTGAAAATATTTAATCCTATAAATTTTTGTTCAATCTCTCTAATTTTTATTTTAAATATTTGAACCTGAAATGTTTTGACGCATGTGAGGTTTTGTATTTTAATTCAATCTTATAACAACAGCCTGGTATGGCTGCAGTTTTAGTGCTCTTTCCTGCATAATAATTTCTTTCAAATTATTTATTAAAACTTGTCCCGCAGTTCCAATGTTTTTAGGCATATCAAAGGTTGTTGTTGTCTTTGAAAAGTTTAAGACTACTAAAACTTTTTTCTTATCAAGTGTACGTGTATAAGCATACACCTGCTTATTGCTTTTATCCAATAATTTATAACTTCCATAAACAAGCTCCGGTAAAGATTTTCGAAGCTTCACCATTTTTCTGAAATAATTCAACGTTGAATTTGGATCTTTTTCTTCTGCAGAAACATTTATGAATTTATAATTTGAATTTACTTTTAACCAGGGCGTAGCTTTTGTGAATCCCGCATTCACCGTGTTATTCCATTGAAAAGGTGTACGGCTATTGTCTCTCGCAGAAATTTTTTGGCCTTGTAAAAAATGATTAAGATCACCGCCTTCCAGTTGTAATTTCTTATAATAATTAATAGATTCTATGTCGCGATAATCTTCAATTTTATCAAATTTTATATTGCTCATTCCTATTTCATCGCCTGCAAAATAGTATGGTGTCGCACGCATGCTCAATAAAAAAGTAGTCAACAATTTTGAAGATGCCTCACGAAACTCCGGAGCATCATTTCCCCATCTCGTAAGCATTCGCGGCTGATCATGATTGCCAAGGTAAATTGATCCCCATCCTTTTTTTGCAAAAACACTATCCCACTTGCTGTAAATTTTTTTAAATTCTATGAGGCTATAACCATTCGGGTCCATTTGTTTAAACTCATTTGGTAAATAGCCAAGGCTTACCCCTTCAAAGTGATATAACATATTAAGTTCATGCCTGTCTTCATCAACAAAAAGAAGCGCATCATCGGAATTACTGCCTGCGCCTTCTGCTACCGTCATAATATCATATTTACTAAGAACTTCTTTGTTCATCTGTTTCAAATACTCATGCACATGCGGACCATGTCCGTAATAATAATCCCATGCCCCGTGATATTTTTCATCTAAAATTTTTTGGGTGATGAGAGGGAACGCAGTGTCTTTAGATATGAAAGGAATTACATCCATCCTGAATCCATCCACACCTTTATCAAACCAGAATTTCATCATGCTGAAAATTTCTTCACGCAGTTTTGGATGCTCCCAGTTAAGATCAGGCTGCTTGCGTGAAAAATAGTGCAGATAATAAGCATTGGTGAGCGAATCATATTTCCATGCCTCACCATTCACATCAAAAAAGCTTTGCCTGAAGGCAGGCTTACCTTTCTCTGCGGGCCACCAATGATAGTAATCGCGGTAAGGATTGTCCCTGGATTTTTTCGATTCCTGAAACCATTTGTGTTCATCGCTGCTGTGGTTAACAACAAGATCAAGCACCATTTTTATTTTTCTTTCGTGCATGCCTTTAAGCAATGCATCAAAATCTTTCATAGTTCCAAATTCCTTCATGATGCCCTCGTAATCGCTGATGTCGTAACCGTTATCATCATTGGGCGAACCGAATATCGGGTTTAGCCAAACCACATCAATGCCAAGACTTTTTATGTAATCAAGTTTTGAAATAACTCCTTTGAGATCACCAACGCCATCGCCATCCGTATCTTTAAAACTGCGTGGATATATCTGGTAAACTACTGCTTCTTTCCACCACTTTCTGTTGTTATTATTTTGTGCAGATGCTTTGTTGCTTGTCATAAAAAGAGAGATAAAAAGTAGCGGGAGAATTGTTGAAAGCTTTGTAAATTTCATGAGAAAATTTTTCATATTTGGCAATCATACCTT
>JBDTYU010000054.1:0-6273 GCA_040005535.1 Ginsengibacter sp.
GTGTATGGATATGATGAAGCGTTGATCACTTATATAATTTCAGCATCCTCACCATGGCATCCAATATCAAAAGAACTGTATCAAAATTCATGGGTAAAAAGTGCAAGTTGGAAAAACGGTAAATCTTATTATGATATAAAGCTTCCTCTGGGAAATTTTGACAGAGGGGGTCCGTTATTTTTTGAACAATACACCTTTATGGGTATTGATCCCAATGGTTTAACAGATGACAATGGAATTGATTATGCAGAGCAAACAAAAAACCATACACTTATAAACAGAGCGTACTGTATTGATAATCCAAAAAATTTTAAAGGCTATGGAGAAAATTGCTGGGGCTTAACTGCAGGCGATAGTTACAAAGGTTATGTTGCTCATTGTCCCGAGGAAGATCTTGGAGTGATACAACCCACAGCCGCCCTGTCTTCTCTTCCATATACATATGGCTATAGTATGCAGGTGTTAAAACATTTTTATTATGATTTAGGAAATAAAATCTGGAGTAAGTATGGTTTTGTTGATGGCTTTAGTGAAACAAAAAACTGGTATGCCAAAACTCATCTTGCTATTGACCAGGGCCCAATTGTTGTGATGATAGAAAATTATCGCAGTGGATTAATCTGGAAATTATTTATGAACATTCCCGAAATACAAAATGGTTTAAAAAAACTTGGGTTCACGAGTCCTTATTTTAAAAAATAAACAATGAAAATTAAAATCTTTTTTACCATCGCTTGTTTTTTATTGCTGAACAGTTTTGCAATGTCACAGGATACTTCTTTGTATAAAGGGCATTTCTTCGTGCAGGGTAAAGATACAATGCCTTATCGGGTGCTGTTGCCCATTAACTATGATCCTCATGAATCATATCCATTAATTCTTTTTCTTCATGGAGCAGGCGAGCGTGGTAATGATAACGTGAAACAACTTGGGCATGGAGCATACCTCTTTTTAAAAGATAGCATCAGGAAAAAATATCCTGCAATTATTGTTTTTCCTCAATGTGCTGAAAATAGCTTTTGGGCTAATATAAATTTTGATTACGATACTTTGGCAAAAAAGCGAAGCATTGGATTTCAGGCAGATGGCGAGCCTACAACCTCAATGAAATTATTAATGAGTTTATTTACTGAGCTGCAAAAAATTTACGTTTTTGATAAGAGCCGTTTATACGTCGGTGGGCTTTCGATGGGAGGCATGGGAACTTTTGAATTAACACGTCGTATGCCAAATACATTTGCTGCTGCAATTGCAATATGTGGTGGCGCAGATACCACTACAGCAAAAACAATCAGTAATACTGCATGGTGGGTATTTCACGGGTCGAAGGATGATGTAGTTGACCCTGCTTTTAGTAAAAATATTGCTGCAGCGTTAAAGGCTGCGGGCGCAGATGTGCGGCTTACATTATATCCTGAAGATGGTCACGACAGTTGGGATGATGCATTTAAAGAACCAGAACTTTTTACCTGGCTGTTTTCACATCATAAGTAAGAATGAAAAACATAATTTTAAATTTAAGTTTTTATAATAGTGAGTTTTATTCCCTCTCCTGATCTTGTCGAAGGATGGAGACGGTTGGGTTGAGGTCTTAAAAAATTCATTTATGTCAAATACAATTTCTCGCCAGAAATTTTTACAAAGCACTGCAATGGCTGGTGCAGCCGTTTTGCTTTCATCACTTGAAAGCTTTGCATTAAAAACTTTTGATAAGAAATTAAAAGTGGCTTTAATCGGTTGCGGGAGTGTAAGCAATCGTTATCTGCCGCAGTTACTATCATCAAAGCTGATTGAAGTAGTAAGTCTTTGTGATATTAAATATGACCGGGCAGTTGATCAAAATAAAAAATATAATGTAAATGCAACTACGTATCCGAACATTGATGCAATGCTGAAGGGTGTACCATTTGACATGATGGTAACAACAACTGATATGCAGGCGCATGGCGCATTAAATAAGAAAGCATTGATGGCCGGCAAACATGTATGGAGTGAAAAACCGATGGCCAATACTTATGCTGATGGAAAGGCATTATTGGATTTGGCAAGAAGTAAAAAATTGCATTTTTGGGGAGCGCCTGCAGTTGTAGACAGTCCTCAGTTTGTATTTATGAGTAAAACAATTCAGGAAGGAACGTTGGGCCGCATCGCAAGTGCTCATGGACAGTATGGACATACCGGGCCAACATGGTCAGCATTTTTTTATGAGAAGGGCGGCGGCAGTATGCCCGATTTAGGTGTGTATAACATGGCCACACTAACAGGTCTTCTTGGGCCTGCAAAAAGTGTAATGGCGATGACAAGTATTGTAAATCCTGAAAGGACAGTTGATGATAAGGGGAAAATAAAAGTGGAAGCTGAAGATAATGCACATCTATTATTAGAGCATGATAAAAACATTATCAGTCATGTAATGTGTGGCTTTAATTATTTTGATCCTCATGGTCATGAAGCAAAAGGTCAATCTTTGCATTCAATTCAGATTTATGGTGATAAGGGAAATATGCGGTTAATTGGTTATGACTGGGAAACAAGCGGGGTAATGCTTGATACATCATGGACAGAGCCTGCAAAATTGTATGCCACTGAAAGCGAAGGTTATGAATGGCAGGAAGGTGCGAGGGTAACAGGGGAAAGTATTATAAAAGGTATTGAGCCAAGAATAAATGTTGAGCATGCATTGCATGTTTTGGAAATTATTGAAGCAGCAAGAAAATCATCAGCCACCGGAATGAAAATTAAATTGGAAAGTAAATTTCCCTGGCCGATAGTGTGAGCCTTTTTTTAATTTTAATTAAATAAGCATTAAATTATAAGCATTGTCATGCTGAGCTTGTCGAAGCATCGCCAGTAAACTTTGTGAAATGAAATACTGAGTCCTTCCCGCAAGTGACCCTTCGACAGGCTCAGGTTGACAAAGTCGAAGAAGACAAATAAAAGGAGACAAATAAATGAAATTAGCCATACTTGGTTCCGGGTTTATTGCACGATTCTACGCTGATGCATTAGTAGCGCAACGCAGGAAAGATGTAATTACAATGGTATATAGCAGGAGCGAAGCCAATGCAAAAAAGTTTGCAAATGATTATAAAATATCAAATTTTTCTGCCGGCATTAAAGAATGTGTGGAGCACAAAGATGTTGAGGCAGTAATTATTGCGTTATCAAATGATATGCATCTCGAAGCAGTGCTGGCCTGTGCCGCAGCAGGTAAACATGTCCTATGCACCAAGCCATTAGGTCGCACAGCACAGGAAGCATTGCAGATGTTGCAGGCAGTTGATAAAGCAAATGTAACAGGAGGATATCTTGAAGATCTTTGCTATACACCAAAATTTTTAAAATCATTAGCAAGCATAAAAAGTGGAAATATTGGTGAAGTGATATGGACTAAAAGCAGGGAAACACATCCGGGCCCACACAGCGATTGGTTTTGGGATAAAGAAAAATCCGGTGGCGGAGCAATGATTGATTTGGGTTGCCATTGTGTGGAGATAAGCAGGAATTTTATCGGTAAAAATATTAAACCTGTTGAAGTAATGTGCTGGGCCGATACACGAGTTCATCCGATTGAAGCAGAAGACAATGCCATTGGTTTGGTGAAATATGAAAATGGCGCCATCGGGCAGTTTGAAGTAAGCTGGTCATTTCGTGGTGGTATGGATTTAAGAGATGAAGTGATGGGGACTGAAGGAACAATCTGGACCAATAATTTTTTACGAACAGGATTCGAAATGTTTACTTCGGGTAAGGGTGGCCGTTATGTTGCTGAAAAGGCAGAAAGCACTACTGGCTGGCTTTTTCCGGTTGGAGATGAAGTGCATGAGCTTGGCTACAACCACATGTTTACCGATATGTTTGATGCAATAGAAAATAACAGGCAGCCTCAGGAAAATTTTTATGATGGCTATATTGTAAATGCAATTTTAGATGCAGCATATCTTTCTGCTAAAACAAAAAAGTGGGAATCGATTAAAATAGATGACTGGAGAGGTATTGCTGAAAACAAAGCAGAAAAGCAAATGATTAGTTATGATGATAAATATTTTTTGATAAAAGAAGAAGTGCTTCCATCAGGAGAAAAAAAATTTATTATAAAAAATAAAAAAACAGGCTCGATTGAAAAAAGATAATGAGTTTATTAAAAAATAAAAATATTGTAATCATTGGCGGTACTACCGGCATTGGCTTATCTGCAGCAAAAGCATTTATTGAAAATGAAGCAAATATTATTGTTGTCGGTAGAAATATAGACAGCGTTACTCAGGCAAAAAAAATATTGGGAAAGAATGGAGACGCAATTAGTGCAGATGCAACACATGCTGATACAGCAGTGAATGCAATAAATTTTTGTGTACAAAAATTCGGAAGCTTTGATGGCTTGTATCATGTTGCAGGAGGCAGTGGAAGAAAAATGGGAGATGGCCCTTTGCATGAATTAACTTTAGAAGGTTGGAATATAACATTTGAATTGAACCTAACTTCTTTAATGTTATCCAACCAGGCTGCCATAAAGAAATTTCTTGAGCTGAAAAAAAGCGGAACAATTTTAAACATGAGTTCGGTATTGGGTTATTCCCCATCGCCGCAATATTTTTCTACACACGCTTATGCCGCTGCTAAAGCTGCTGTTATTGGTTTTACAAAATCTATTGCAGCGTATTATACAAAAAATAATATCAGGGTAAATGTTATTGCCCCTGCAGTAGTGGAAACGCCGATGGCTCAGCGTGCAGCCAATGATGAAGAAATTCTATCTTTTATAAAAACGAAACAATCATTAGATGGCGGAAGAATAGGGCAACCGGAAGATTTGGATGGACTGGCAATTTATTTTATGAGTGAGCAATCAAAATTTACAACAGGCCAGGTAGTTGCTGTTGATGGTGGGTGGACAAGCGGCACTATCTAATTTTCTGTGCGTAGGGAAGACCTTTAGCGATATAAAATTTAAAGCGATGGGAGGTATTGGGGCCTGGTAGCTATTGTTGATTCAAGAACTATTGTTGATATGGAAGATAAGACGTTTGGCGATGAGATGAAGTACCGTTCCTTCCCTATTGGGGAAGGAGAAGTTGGATGGTGCCGGGTATCAATTGGAATTGATTTAGGCGGCACAAGAATAAAAGCAGTAGCGATAGATGCTGAAGGTAATATTCTGCATGAAAACTATCAGCCAACAAACGATGGTGATGATACAATTTGGAAGAATGCAGTAGCAAAGGCAGTAAAAGAATTACAAAATATTTTAAAAATAAAAAAAATAAATATTGGTTTATCAGCACCTGGCTTACCCAATGAAAATAATACGGCAATTGCGTTTATGCCTGGCCGTATGAGTGGCCTGGAAAATTTTTTATGGAAAGATCTTCTAAAACAAAACACCTCTGTTATTAATGATGCAGTGGCAGCAATGATGTGTGAAGCAAGATTCGGCGCAGCAAAAAATAAAAAGAATGTGGTGATGCTTACTTTAGGAACAGGAGTAGGAGGCGCTATATTAATTGATGGAAAACCTTACCAGGGTGCATTTAATAAAGCGGGCCACATTGGCCACATGGTTATCAATGATGACGGCGATGCAGATGTAACAGGAATGCCCGGCAGCCTGGAAGAATGTATTGGCAATTGTACGATTGAAAAAAGGAGTGAAGGTAAATTTACCTCTACACATGAATTGTTGAATGCATATAAAAATGGTGATGTATTTGCGAAAGATGTTTGGATGAAATCAGTAAGGCATTTGGCAGTAGGCCTTGCTTCTGTTACTAATATTCTCTCGCCCGAGGTTATTGTATTGGGCGGTGGTATTACACAAGCCGGCAGTGATTTATTTAAGCCATTAAAAGAATATATGGATCACTATGAGTGGAGGGCTGGTGGAAATAAAGTAGAAATTGTAAAAGCAATTTATGGTGATATGGCCGGGGCTATTGGCGCTGCCTGTTTTGCAATGGAGAAATAAAATCAAAGGAAATAAAAGCTGAAGATGAATGTATCAGAAATATATTTAGAAAAATGCTCTGTAATTATTGAGAAAATAAAAGCTCAGCAACAACAGATTCAGCAAACCGCCCAATGGTTCGCCGAAAGTATTCTGGCAGGAAGAGTAGTACATTTATTTGGTACAGGTCATAGCCGCATAATGGTGGAAGAAATGTGGCCAAGGTATGGTTCATTTCCTGGCTTTAATCCAATCGTGGAACTATCGCTTACTTATCACAATAACGTAACAGGACCTAACGGACAAAGGCAGGCAATGTTCCTGGAAAA
>JBDTYU010000055.1:0-10279 GCA_040005535.1 Ginsengibacter sp.
GATTTCTCTTACTCCTTTAATAACTTGCTTATTGTTAATTGCCAATTAAATTATTCTTCCTCGTCATAAGCCACTGCTTCCTTAGCTGTCATCAGCAATTCATATTCTTCTTTGCTGCCCACGATCATATTTTCGAATTCTCTTAATCCTGTTCCGGCAGGTATCGGATGGCCGGTGATTACATTTTCCTTCAGACCAAGCATGGTATCTGTTTTACCCTGTATGGCAGCAGACGATAATACTTTTGTTGTTTCCTGGAATGACGCAGCTGAGATCCAGCTCTGTGTACCAAGAGATGCCTTTTTAATACCCAGCAACAATTGTGAAGAGGTTGCAGACCTTGCATCACGAAATTCAACTGTTTTTTTATCAGCACTATTCATAAAAAATTAAACATCCATCTCCATAACTTAAAAATCTGAAATTATTATTAAGAGCATATTCATAAATTTTCTTCCAATCTTTTCCTGCCATCGCTGCAACCAACAATAACAAAGTAGATTTTGGCTGATGAAAATTGGTGATCAACCCATTGGTAAGTTTGAATTGGTAACCCGGTGCAATTATTATTTGCGTTCTGATTAAAAGCCTTTTTGTTTTCTTCTTTTGCAGAAATTCTAATAATGCGGTCAATGCTTTTTTCGGTGTGCACGTTTTTTTCAGTAAATCCTCTTCATATACTTCCCATTGTTTTATTGCAAGCCAATCAATAGTTATATCAGGCTGAAGCATTGCTTTTACGCCCATCCAGTAAAGGCTTTCAATAGTTCTTACAGAAGTAGTCCCTATACAAATAATCTGGTTCGTAATATTTTTTAGAAGCTGTTCAATAAATTGTGTTGACACATTAATCCATTCAGCATGCATCAAGTGACCTTCCATTGTTTCAGATTTCACAGGCTTAAAAGTTCCTGCCCCAACATGAAGCGTCACGAATCCCTTGTCAATATTTTTTTGTTCTAATGATGAAAATATTTTCTCTGTAAAATGTAAACCTGCTGTGGGAGCCGCCACAGAACCCTCAAACATTGAATAAATGGTTTGATATCTTTCAGCATCAATTACTTCTGCTTTTCTTTTTATGTAAGGAGGTAATGGAGTTTCTCCGGCATTTTCTATTATCTCTGCAAACGAACAATCCCCGGGGTTCCAGCTTAATTCAACGATGTATGCATCACTTAATTTTTTGACAAGTTCAGCTTTAAGCGTTACCGAATTACCATCAATTAATAAATTTTTTCCCAGGTATTTTTGTTTCCATTTTCCTGCTCCTCCTATCATACATTTCCATCTTACTGAATTTTTTTTCCGGAGAACAACTGCATAATCATTTACATCTTCATGAGGTTCCAGGCAAAAAATTTCTATAACGGCACCTGAAGATTTCGTAAATAAAATTCTGGCTTTGATTACTTTGGTATCATTAAAAACAAGAAAGGTTTTCGGGGGCAAATGATTGGAAAGATTTAGATAGATATCTTCTGAAATTATTCCATTTTTATAAATCAACAACTTGGATTGATCCCTTTCTTCCAATGGAAACATTGCAATTTTTTCCGGCGGAAGAAAATAATCAAAATCATTTATGGATAAATCTTTGGGGTGCATACAGCCCGATTAGCTGTTCGTTTAGTTATATTTTATTCTTCTGTATTTCATCTACAATTGAAGGATCAAGCAGGGTAGAAATATCACCAAGATTTTCCATTTCACCTTCAGCAATTTTACGAAGTATGCGACGCATAATTTTGCCACTTCTTGTTTTAGGCAGTCCGTTTACAAATTGAATTTTGTCTGGCTTTGCAAATGATCCTATATTTTTTGAAACAGTATCATTAATTATTTGTCTTGCCTTTTCTTCATCCATTGTTTTATTTTCAAGAATCACATAAGCATAAATGCCCTGTCCTTTTATATCATGAGGAAAACCAACCACAGCGCTTTCAACAATATTGTCATGTATATCAATCGCATTCTCAACTTCTGCAGTTCCTATGCGGTGGCCGCTTACATTAAGCACATCATCTACCCTGCCGGTAATTCGGTAAAAACCATTTTCGTCTCTCAGGCATCCATCACCGGTAAAATATAAACCCGGATAAGAAGAGAAATAATTTTTACGGCAACGTTCGTGGTCACCATAAGTTGTCCGCAATATTGAAGGCCATGGAAATTTAATGCATAGATTTCCTGAAACATTATTCCCTGCCAGTTCATTTCCTTTTTCATCAACCAGCAATGGTTGTATTCCTGGTAATGGTAATGTTGCAAAAGAAGGTTTTTCAGGCGTAACTCCCGCCAGGTTAGATATCATAACACCACCCGTTTCTGTTTGCCACCAGGTATCAACGACCGGGCAAATTTCTTTGCCTATATTTTCATGATACCAATGCCATGCTTCTTCATTAATCGGTTCACCGACGGTCCCCAATATTTTCAATGAACCAAGATTTTTATTTTCAACAAACCCTGTTCCATACGCCATCAGGCTGCGTATAGCAGTTGGCGCAGTATATAAAATATTCACTGTATGCTTTTCAACAATTTCCCAAAACCTTCCTGCATCAGGCCAGACAGGCGTGCCTTCAAACATGAGGCAGGTGGCTCCCGCACATAGCGGCCCATAAACTATATAACTGTGTCCCGTTATCCATCCTATATCTGCCGTGCAAAAAAATATATCGCCGGGTTTGTATTGAAATACATTTACAAAAGTATATGTAGTATAAATCATATAGCCTGCTATGGTATGCACTACTCCTTTCGGCTTCCCAGTGGAGCCTGAAGTGTAGAGTATGAAGAGCATATCTTCGGCATCCATTTCTTCAGCAGCAGGCAAAGAAGTTTTTTCTTTACCCACTTTTTCAACTTCATCATGCCACCATACATCCCGTTCTTCGTGCATACTAACGGTGCCGCCTGAACGCTGCAGCACAATTACTTTTTTCACCGGTGAATTACCTTCAAGCGCTTCATCAATAATATTTTTAAGCGCAATCGTTTTATTACTGCGAAACCCTTCATCGGCTGTTATAACCATCGTGCATTGAGCATCATCAATCCGGTCTCTAATACTTGTGGCAGAAAATCCTCCAAAGACCACGGAGTGAATGGCGCCTATTCTTGCGCAGGCAAGCATTGCAATAGCAAGCTCCGGAACCATTGGCATATAAATACAAATGCGATCTCCTTTTTTTACCTGGTTGTTTTTAAGAATGGCAGAAAATTCTATTACTTTTTCCAATAGCTCTTTATAAGAAATTGTTCGGTGTTTTTCTTTGGGATCATTTGGCTCCCATATAAGTGCAGGTGTATCCGGCTGTGATGCAGCCCACCTGTCAAGGCAGTTTTCAGTAATATTAAGTTTCCCATTGATGAACCATTTTATTGCAGGCTCTTCAAAATTCCATTCAAGAACTTTATCCCATTTCTTTTTCCATAAAAAATTCTCTGCTACATCTGCCCAGAAGTTTTCCGGATCAGTAATACTTTTTTCATATTGGCTTTTATAGTCATCTAAAGTTGTTATTTGAAACGGATAGGACATACTAAAATTTGTTAATTAATTTATCATCTCAAAAGTAAAACTTTATATTTCCGAAAGTGAAAATTACTGTTTGATAGCATTGTATATCGCTTCCTGTATTTTCCCTCTTATGTTCATGTGACTTAATTTTAAATTATCTCCTCCACCAGGATTTACACGGTTGCTTAAAAAAATAAATACAATATTATATTTGGGATCAGCCCATACACAGGTACCTGTATAGCCGGTATGCCCGAAGGTGAGTGGTGAAACTGATTTTGCAGGATAAGGCTCCGGCCTGTATTCATTATCTTTTTCCGGTTTATCAAAACCAAGCCCCCGCCTGCTAACTGTGCTGCTATACGAAGAGAAAAGTTTTATTGTTTCTTCTTTAATATAACGTTCACCATTAAAGGTCCCTCCATTCAGGAGCATCTGCATAATTGCGGCAAGATCTTCCACATCGCTGAATAAGCCTGCATGACCGGCTACTTCTCCAAACATAGCTGCACCGGGGTCGTGTACATCACCATGAAGATGTTGCATGCGAAAATATTTTTCATTTTCCGTAGGAGCTATTCTATTTGTATCAAATTTTTCTCTTGGTTTAAAACCGGTTGAAGTAAGATTCATTGGCTTGTAAAAATATTTGTCAACGTAATTATCAAGCGACATTCCTGAAACAGCTTCAACGATTTTTCCCAAAAAAATAAAATCATTATCACTATAAACATATTTATCTGTTGGGCCCAGTTTACTATCAAGTATCCGTTTATACATCGTATCAATCCAGTCGGTCTTTAAGTATAAATTTTGAGCTACCCGTATGCTGAAAGAATCATTTTTAGTATGAGAATACAGAGACGGTGAAGGAGCTTTCGTGATCTTGTTTATAGTTTCATAAAAAAAAGGAATATAGGAAACCAAGCCCGCCTGGTGCAAAAGAATTTTTTCAATTTTTAAGTTTGCTTTATTACTGCCTTTTACCCATGAGAGATAATCTCCCAAAGTTTTATCTAGTTTTATTTTTCCTTCATCGTACAATTTCATTACGGCAAGTGTGGTAGCACATATTTTCGTAACGGAAGCCATATCATAAATGGATTGTAATGTTACAGGTTCCGGCGTATCGTAATTATATTTTCCATACGCTTTTTCAAAAGCAATTTTTCCATCTTTTGCAACCAATATAACACAACCTGGGTAAGCCCTTGCAGAAATTCCATCTTTAGCAATACTATCAATCATAGAAAGTTTTGTAGCATTAAGGCCCGCATCTTCGGGAGAAGCAGCAGAAAGAAGAAGACCTGCCGCAACAATCCCACTGCCATATTTATAAGCATCACACACGGTTACGGGCAACGTTCCTTTCGCATTTATCTTTCCTTCCAAAAGATCGACTGCTGCACGTTGTGTTATAGAATCATCTTCATAGCACGCAACAAGATTATCAGCGTTGCAGAAATTCTTAATCGCATAAGGATTCCCAAAATCAAAAATGATTGTTGGTTTGTTTTGCTGAATTTGATTTACAAGATCAAGAGCGTATTCACTAATCCCGAAATTATTTGCAGGATATCTTGCATAATTGTGAATGCCAATCACTACAGATTTGTAGCGGTTTTTTATTAATTCAACTGTTGATAAAACTCTTGCGGCATCCTCCTTGTAATTAAAATAAAAAGCATCGGCATTATAATCGGTTTTTAATCTTTGAGAAAATACGTTGTCACTGTCAGTTCCTATTCCAACATAAGCAATATCTTTTTTAGTATTATTGAAAATTTTTAGTGGGAAAAAATTTTTATCCTTATTACTCAATAGGGTTATAGCATTTTCCGCAACTAGTTTTTTCATATCATTTATACCTTCATTCAAATCATTCGTAAGATTCTCAGTGTTGGTTGGTTTTACATTAGCTACTCCATATACATACTTATATTCCAGCACTTTTTTACATTTTGTATAAACATCGTTCCAGCTTAATTTTTTATCATTAATAGCTTCCTTAATTTTTTCAATAGAAGCGGGAACATCTGCCGGAAGGCAAAGTATATCATTGCCTGCAATAAGAGATTGGGCAGCTATTTCACCACCTGGAAAAAATTTAGCAACTCCTTTCATCCCTAACGCATCAGTAAATGTCAGGCCCTGGAAATTAAGTTGTTCACGCAATAAACCGGTTACGGTTTTTTTTGATAATGATGTTGCTGTATTTGGAGTTGTATCAATAGCAGGAATATATAAATGGGCGATCATAACACTTCCCACACCAGCGGCAAACATTTGCTCAAATGGATATAATTCAAGAGAATCCAATTGTTGCATGCTTTTATTAATAACAGGAAGATCAAGATGCGAATCAACAGATACATCACCGTGGCCGGGAAAATGTTTAGCACATGCCAGCACCCCTTCATCCTGCATTCCCTTCATGTAAGCAACTCCATAGCGGGCAACTTTGTATTTATCTTCTCCAAAAGAACGATCATTAATAACAGGGTTATCAGGATTGTTATTGATATCAACTACCGGGGCAAAATTTACTTGTATGCCCATTCGCTTACATTGCTCTCCCACCAGCTTTCCATATTCATAAATGATTGAAGGATTTTGCACAGCGCCCAACATCATCTGATGATTAAGTGGTAGTATGCTGTCGACACGCATGCCTAATCCCCACTCTGCATCAATGCAAACCATCAAAGGAGTTTTTGCAATGCTTTGAAAGTAATTTATAAAGTTAACCTGCCTTACCGGGCCACCCTGAAAAGGCACAATACCACCGACGTTATATTTTTTAATTGCTTCCGTAATGGCAGAATCATAAAATACAACACCCGTTTTTGTGATTTCGCTTTCACGCAAAACCATTAGCTGAGCGATCCTTTCATCATCAGTTAAGGTATTAAAAACACTATCCGCCCAATGTTGTGCATGTATGTTTTGTTGTACCTGTGAAAATGAAATGAGATGATTTGCAAGCAGAAGAAAAACAGGAAGCAAAAGTTTGTTCATCAGATAAAAAATATCTTTAAAATAATTTCACAAGTTAATCAATAAAGATTTTGAGTAACGGTTTGCAAAAGACTTTAAATTTTTTAAAAGGTTCACAATGATAATGCAAAATCCTTTTGTTAAGCAACAATAAATTATTGCATGGAAGTAAGAAAAGAAAAGCTTATTTTTTTAAACATTCTCAGAAAGGGACAAATAAATAAGTAAGAGATAAGCTTTTAATTTATCCCGGGTTTATTATTGCTATAAATCTTAATAAGCACCGTTGCGAAATGCTTCTCGATATTTTTTATAAAGATTAAAGTGGAGGATTTGGATTGCCCATATCCTCATACATGCCGCCTGATGGTATATGGGGAGGAATGGGATTTCCCTTATCCTCGTAATTTCTGCCGGATGGAGGTGGCGGAGTTGTATCTCCTGTATTGCTCATTTTACTTTCAAGATCTTTTTTAATATTGTTGAAGCTATCTTTAATATTATCTGTTGGAGACCTAAACATATAGGCAGAACCTAAAACTCCAATAGCGGCTATTGCGGAAAAATACAGCCCAAAACCAACCAGTGAAGTACCCATTATTGAATCGCTGGCTTTGAAATAAAACCATATAGCACTAAGTAAAGCCAGAGCTCCTGCTACTAAAACTATTCCCCACATGTTTTTCTCAAGATTTTTAGTTTGATCACCTAAATAGGCAAGTGCACCACTTACTACAAAACACAAAAAAGCTAAAATCCCAATATCATGCATACCATTCTGGCTTTGAGTATATCCAAAAATTGAAACCGAGATCCAGGGTAAAAACATAGATACAACACCAATTGCAGCAGCAATTAAAACAAATTTTCTTTGTTTGCTCATTGTTTTAAAATTCATAAATGTAAGTTTAGTGAATGTGAATTAATTGAAATATAAAAATGAACATTTAAGGCATGGAACATTAGGTTGGTTATGAAAATTAAAAAAATGTTTCTGACAAAACAAGTGAGGACACTTAATTTTATAAACTCTTCATTGAAATGTGAGTGAAGAATAAATTATTTCTTCAGATATTTTTTTTTCTGGCAAGAAGCCTTTGATTTTGCTGCAGTAACTCTTCGAGGTTAGTTTGCAGTTTTATTTTTTCTTCTTCGCAAATAGCAAGTTTACTTTCAAGTTCATTTAGGCGAACAACCCGTATTTGAAGATCAACATCTTTTTTATTGAGTTCTACAATTCTTCTTCTAAGATCATCAGCCTCACTTTGCAATTCTATGTATTCCCGCTGTAAGAGTGAATATTTTTCCCGAAGAGTGATCTCAGAAAGTAATAATTGTTCCAATTCTCCTTCACGCTCTGCCGCTGCCTCAAGCTGCCTTTGCAAAAGGCCGATATAATTTTGCAAAGATTGAAGATCATTTAGCCTTGAGTCGTTTTCGCTTTTTAGTTCCACTGACTCAACCTTGTTTTTTGATGAATCTTTTAATTTATTTTGGGCTTCTTCTAGCATTTGCCTGGTATGATCCAGGTCATTTTCAAGTTTTTCTTTTACTGCATTCTCTTCATAATACATTTCTTTCCAATCTTCGTCCTCCTCAGGTTTTTCTGTTTTTGTAATTTTTTCGGGAGAAGATTTTAAAGTGTTCAATTCTTCAAGAGCATTTAGCCGCTGTTGAAATTTTGAAAATTGTATCTCATAAAATGTTGTAGTATCCTCGACCGACTGAATCTTCTTATTTAAAGTTCTTAATAAATCTTTTTGAACCGGGCCTGCGTCGTGTGTAATAGAATTTTTATTAAATCCTAAAAAATATCTTTTATTGGCTGGCAGAAATTCGTAAGAGCTAACGATCATCCGGTAGGCAAATACAATACAGGCAATAAGAATGATGAGGGAAAGTATCCACCAGACCAACATAAGTAATTAGTTTTTAAAAATGAAATGACACAATTATTGATCTAAATTTTCCGGGGATTACATCCTAAAGAATTTCATAGGATTGAGGCTTGGTTTCTTCAAAATAAGAAACAGAAGTATAGCGATTTGTAATATAAGCAAATATTATCCGGAAACCAAGGTTCCTACTTTTTCACCGGTAACAACCCGTAGTAATGTGCCTGGTGTATTCATATCAAAAACAATAATGGGAAGTTGATTTTCCATACACAGAGTAAATGCAGTCATATCCATTACTTTTAAATTTTTAGTAATGCAGTCTGCAAAAGAAATGGTTTCAAATTTTTTGGCAAGTTTATCTTTTTCAGGATCGGCAGAATAGATACCATCTACTCTTGTACCTTTCAATATAACATCTGCCTTTATTTCTATTGCCCGCAAAGATCCTGCGGTATCGGTGGTGAAGTAAGGATTTCCGGTACCAGCTCCAAAAATAACCACTCTTCCTTTTTCTAAATGTCTTATAGCACGGCGCCGAATGTAAGGCTCTGCTATCTGTTCCATTTTAATTGCGCTTTGCAGCCTTGTATAAACGCCTACTCTTTCAAGGCCACTTTGCAGGGCCATTCCATTAATTACTGTAGCAAGCATTCCCATATAATCGCCCTGGGCCCGTTCAATGCCTGTTTCAGCTTCATTCATACCACGGTAAATATTTCCCCCACCAATTACAATAGCTACCTGTACACCTAGTTCAGTTATTAGTTTAATGTCTAGTGCATATTGTGAAATCACCCGTGAGTCAAGGCCAAAATTATTATCACCCATTAAAGATTCTCCGGAAAGTTTGAGCAGAATACGTTTAAACCTTGGAAGCATGAGAAGAAGTAAAATTTTAAATTTTGCTGGGCGAAGATAATGGATTATAAGAATGAAAAGTCCCCATTTTACTTTGTTTGAAAACTTTATAAAAAAGAGCTGAAGTAATGCTGCAATAATATTACAAACTCAAATCAATAATCCTTCATTAATTTTGTAGGATTAATTTTTTTTTAAAAAATTACTATTTAAAATTTATATGCTTGTATCTACAGATTTGGAAAGTATAAGAAAAGATTATCGTATGCAGTCTCTTCTTGAAAAAGATGTTGATGCAAACCCCATTAAGCAATTTGAAATTTGGTGGCATCAGGCATTAGAAAGCGGCATTGACGAGCCCAATGCAATGACACTTGCAACCAGTAATTCTTTTGGCAAGCCCTCTGCCCGAATCGTTCTTTTAAAAGCAATAAGAAATAATGGCTTCGTTTTTTTTTCAAATTATCATAGCCACAAGGGAAAACAAATAGATGAAAATCCTTTTGTTTCACTTGTTTTTTTCTGGAAAGAACTGGAACGCCAGGTACGGATAGAAGGGGAAATAAAAAAAACAAGTGAACAGGAAAGTGATGCCTATTTTTCAAAACGTCCGCAGGAGAGCCGTATTGGCGCATGGAGCTCACCTCAAAGTGAAGTAATTAAAAGTCGGGATATACTTGAGAAAAATTTCTATGATTATAGAAACAGATTTGAATCAGAAAATATTCCACGTCCACCTCACTGGGGAGGATACATTGTAAATCCTATGCTAATTGAATTTTGGCAGGGGCGCCCCGGCAGGCTTCATGATCGTTTGCAATATACTATAAGCGATAAGACCTCATGGAAAATTGAGCGGCTTGCTCCTTAAATCAAACCTTCTTTATCTAGATTTTATAACAGGTTTTTTTGCCGGGTCTGCAGTTTTAGAGGATCTTGATTTTCCAAATGACCCTTTAAATATTTTTCCTTTTTTTGTTTTTTTATCTCCGCGTCCCAT
>JBDTYU010000056.1:0-3073 GCA_040005535.1 Ginsengibacter sp.
TTGGAGCAATTGGCTTCGTTTATATATTGTCAATCATTGGGAGCAGTTGCGCCCAAATCGTGGCGCCTACCGGTGGGCCGAGAGATACGCTCCCTCCAAATCTTTTAAATGCCAGTCCTCCAAATGGCACTGTTAATTTTAAGGGCAATCGTATTACGCTCAGTTACGATGAATATGTACAACTTGATACTAAATTGCAGGAGAAATTACTGATTTCTCCCACTCCGAAAATTAATCCTAATATAGCTTATAAGTTAAAGACTATTACCATTAAAATACGTGATACGCTGCAACCCAATACCACGTATCGTTTCGATCTTGGAAACTCGATAGAGGATTATACAGAGGGTAATGCAGTTAAAAATTTTTCATACGTATTTTCTACAGGCCCTTTCATTGATTCGCTTGAATTTTCAGGCAATGTACAATTAGCCCAAACTGGTAAACCCGATACTACTTTATTAGTACTCCTCTATAATGATCTGGATGATTCTGCTGTATTAAAACGAAAGCCTAAATACATAACAAGATTGAATACTACAGGTGATTTTAATTTTCATAATCTCGCAAATGGCAGATATCACGTTTTTGCTTTAAAGGATGAAAGTGGCCAAAAAATATATAGCAATAATGATGAAATATTTGCTTTCTACGACAGTTCAATAGATGTAACAGCAAATACTCCTCCTGTAAAATTATTTGCTTATGCAGAAGAAAAATCAAAAGTGAAAAATGCTCAAACAAATACAGCCTCCTCAGATAAAAAATTAAAATACACTACATCAATTGTAAGTGGCAGGCAGGATTTGCTTACACCGTTAACCGTGGAATTCAATCGCAAATTGAAAAATTTTGACAGTCTGAAAATAGAATTGACAGATACACTTTTAAACCCTTACAAATTAGTATCAGTAAGCCTTGATACAACCCGTAAAAAAATAATAATTAAAAACCAGTGGCTCGATAATGCAGATTATGAATTGATTATTGCCAAAGATTTTGCTACAGATACTTTAGGCACCGCATTAGCAAAATCTGATACAATACGTTTCAAAACAAAAAAAGAAAATGATTATGGAAGTATTAAAATAAATTTTAAAAACCTGGAAAAATTCAAAAACCCGGTTCTGCAATTCGTAATGAATAATGAAGTTGTGAATTCTTATCCGATTAATTCTGCGCAATGGAGCGTCAAGCTTTTTAATCCCGGTGATTATGAAGTAAGAATCTTGGAAGACGTTAACCAAAATGGTATTTGGGATCCGGGAAATTACCATTTAAAAATACAGCCTGAAAAAGTATATTCCATTTCACAAAAAATAAATATCCGGGGAGATTGGGAAAATGAAAGAGATATAATATTGTAACCAATGGGCAATCGGCAACATGCAAATAATAATGAGCAAAAAAGCAGTTGCACCAAACATCGAACATTCAACATCGTAAACCGTACATTACCTTTACTGCATGATTTTTTCTTCTAATCTTTTGGAAAATGCTGTCAATGAGTTTTCGAAGCTGCCTGGTGTTGGTAAGAAAACCGCTTTGAGACTTGTGCTCCATCTGCTTAAAAAAGATGTAGATGATGTAAAAAATTTTAGTGAAGCAGTCTTAAAAATGCGGGAAGAAATTAATTTTTGTAATCGTTGCCACAATATTGCTGATAAACAGTTGTGTAATATTTGTGGCGACAAAGCCCGTAAACAACAGATGATTTGTGTCGTAGAAAGTATAAGAGATGTAATAGCTATAGAAAGCACGCAGCAATACAATGGTCTATATCATGTGCTGGGGGGCATTATCTCTCCGCTTGATGGTATAGGGCCGGATCAGTTACAAATTGATTCACTGTTAAAACGTGTTGAAGAAGAAAAAACCGAAGAACTTATTTTTGCTTTAAGTCCCAATATACAGGGGGATACCACTATATTTTATATTAGTAAAAAACTAAAAGTGCAACCAATAAAAATTACCACCATAGCTCGTGGAATTGCTTTTGGAGGTGAGCTTGAATATGCAGATGAAATGACCCTTGCCAGAAGCATTTCTAATCGGATTCCTGTAGAAAATTACGTAGGAAATAAAGTTTAAAAATTTCATTGGGTTGTCTTAATTCTTTTCAATAACGGTTATTAATATGAACAGTTAGTGATCTTTGCGGGCAACTATAATTAACTAACTTGCAAGTAATATTTAATTCTATTCGTTTGAGTAACAATTTATCAGAAAATAAACCAGTAATTGGATTTACCTGCGGCGATATTAATGGTATTGGGATAGAACTTATATTAAAATCACTTTCAGATAGCCGGCTTTTGGATTTTTGTACCCCGGTAGTCTTTGCCAGTAATAAAGTAATTAATTTTTACAGGAAAAGCATGGCTGATGTAAACTTTAGCTTTGCAAGCATCAAAGAATTTAATAAGATAAATCCAAGGCAGGTAAATATTTTTAATTGCTGGGAAGAAGAAGTGGCTATTAACCCCGGAACATTGAATGATATTGGTGGCCAATATGCGATAAGAAGCCTTAAGGCTGCTACGCAGGCATTAAAAGACGGAAAAATTGAGGCAATGGTAACTGCACCTTTACATAAAAAAAACATACAGAGTGTAGATTTTTCCTATACAGGCCACACACCTTTTCTCAAAAGTTTTTTTAATGTAAGTGATGTGCTGATGTTAATGACTGCAGAAAATTTTAAAGTTGGTCTGGTTACCGAACACATTCCTGTAAAAGACATCGCATCTCATATTACTAAAGAAAGTATTGTAAGCAAGCTATCTATACTACATGCTTCGCTGAAAAAAGATTTTAATGTTGAAAGGCCAAAAATCGCCGTATTAGCGTTAAATCCTCACGCCGGTGATGATGGAGTTATTGGAAATGAAGAAGAAGAAATTATCAGGCCTGCTATTAAAGAAGCTAAACAACATAATATGCTTGTTATGGGGCCTTTCAGCGCCGATGCTTTTTTTGCCAGGGGTCAATATAATAAATTTGATGCAGTGTTGGCCATGTACCACGATCAGGGCCTAATACCCTTTAAATCACTGGCGCTTGGAGAAGGGGT
>JBDTYU010000057.1:0-4490 GCA_040005535.1 Ginsengibacter sp.
TCTTTCATCCTCATAAAATATTCAAAATCAGGAGTTATACTTCCCATTATTAATGAACTTAGGGAATACCATTTTTTAGGAAGATAGGTAACGGGCAAAATTATTGCAGGATGTGAAAATGTAAAAGGCATTTAGTTTTCAGTAAAAAAGTGAATGAAATATTTTAAGGCTTTCCATTAAAATATCGGATTATGAGTAGACCCGGTTTATTAAATAAAGGATAATTGATAAAGGGTATTTGTAAAATTAATAAATTATACCTTATAACATATTATAGTCCTTAATTTGTTAACCAAACAGATCACTACTTAGGTACCTGTCACCTCGGTCACACGCAATAAAAACTATTATGCCTGACGATAATTCCCCGGCAAGTCGTATGGCTGCTGAAGCCGCACCACCACTGCTCATCCCGGCAAAAATTCCTTCTTCTTTGGCAAGCTTCCTGGTCATTTCCGTTGCTTCTGACTGTGTTACATCCATTATCCTGTCAACCCTGGATGGTTCAAAAATTTTAGGAAGGTATTCAACCGGCCATCTTCTTATACCAGGTATAGAAGATTCTTCTGTGGGCTGGCAACCTATTATCTGTATGTTTTGATTTTGTTCTTTAAAAAAACGGCTGCATCCCATGATAGTTCCTGTTGTGCCCATAGAACTTACAAAATGAGTGATACCATTATTGGTATCTTTCCAGATTTCAGGGCCTGTTGTTTTATAATGTGCTTTATAATTATCAGGATTGGCAAATTGATTCAGCAAATAAAATTGGCCGGTTGCTGCTTTTTCTTCTGCATAATCTCTGCAAACTTCTATGCTCTCCAGTAAAGTAACCTTTGCTCCAAAAGCTTCCATAGTCAACACACGTTCACGCGTTGAACTCGAAGGCATTACCAATTCAATTTCAATTCTAAATAATTTTGCTATCAGCGCCATTGCAATACCTGTATTGCCGCTAGTGGCTTCTATTAATTTTGAACTCTCATTTATATCTCCGCGTTCAAGAGCACTTCTTATCATATTCAATGCAGGGCGGTCTTTTACACTTCCCCCGGGATTATTACCTTCCAGTTTGGCAAAAATTTTTACGCCTGCATTTGAATTCAATCTTTGAAGTTCAACCATTGGCGTATTGCCAACTGTATCTAAAATAGTTGCCATTTTAATTTTTAATAAGTAACAATTTTGCCTTCCACGACTGTAATTTCGGGATTGTGATATACCAATGAGCCGGGTGGAATACTTTTAGTGAGCCAAACATTACCGCCAATAACACTATGATGACCGATAATAGTATCACCTCCTAAAATGGTAGCTCCTGAATAAATGATTACATGGTCCTCTACTGTGGGATGCCGTTTTATAAAACTCAAAGATTTATCTACACTCAATGCACCTAAAGTTACACCCTGGTAAAGTTTTACGTTGTTGCCAATTTGAGCAGTTTCTCCGATCACAATACCGGTACCATGATCTATAAAAAAATGATCGCCTATTACCGCTCCGGGATGTATGTCAATACCGGTTCTTGAATGAGCATGTTCTGTAAGTATGCGTGGAATTATAGGCACATCCAATACCAACAACTCATGGGCTATACGATAAAAGCACAAAGCAAAAAATCCCGGATAAGCACGAATTACTTCAAACTCAATTCTTGCTGCCGGATCTCCCGTTAATAAAGAATAGATATCAGTATTTAATACGCTGTATAAATGAGGAACCCTCTCAAAAAATTGTTTTGCTGTTTCATCGTTATTGCAATTACTGCAAGCTATTGTGGCATTTAAAATATTAACGAGATCATCTTCCAGTTTTTTATATTCATCTTTAATTTCCTCAATTGAGGAATAAGAACAGATGGATAATTCAGGATATAATAAACACATAAGATGCAATGCCCATCCTGAAATAATTTCATTGGATGGCACTGCTTCCTTTTGCTGTTGTTTACTTAAAAGTTCTTTAAAAAAGTTTGCATTCATTTTAAAATCAATATAAATATTAACGGGCTATTAAAGATTCTGAATTTATGACATTTACCTGCCATGTTATTTGGGTGCCACCCCTGCGTAATGTTTCGGCTACGGAACAATATTTTTCTATAGACAACGCTCCTGCTTTATTTGCTTTTTCTTTATCAATATTTCCATATAGTTCAAATGAAACTTTAATGGATTTCCATAAAGAAGGTATTGTATCCTTCTCTCTTTCACCTTCTATTTTTATTTTAAATTGTTCAACCGTTTGCCTTTGTTTTTTTAAAACTGAAACCATATCAATTGCGCTGCAGCTTCCTAATGCTGATAAAACAAGTTGCATTGGCCGAAACCCATAATTACTCCCGCCATTTTCAATACTGCTATCTGTATGTAAAATATGCCCGTTTTCATCTTTTACTTCAAAACCAAAATCCCCGGTTATTCTTTCCATTTCTATTGTATTCATCATCATTTGTTTTTGTAAAATTAATGAAAGCGTGTATGCTTTGTTTTAAATAAAACTTAAGGCGAAGAAAAATGTGGGCAAATGGAGAGAAAGTTAATTGGTTACCTGGCTTAATCGGTGAATTGCTTATTTGTGCATTGCTGAGTTGCCTTAATCCTTTTTTAATTTTTAGTTTTCAATTTTTCGACCGCATCTTTTATCGGTTGGAACGGGCCAAGCTTATGCTGCTCTTCAGAAAAATTATCGGCGTATGGGCCAACCGGATCATCAATAGGCTTTTTTGAAACATCCGGAAAATCATTTTTATTTTTATTTAAAGGCCGTGGCTGGCTGTTTACATAAGCGGCAATATCCCACGCTTGTTCAATAGTAAGTTTTGGGTGATCATAATTTGCTTCGGGGAAAGGCATATTATTTTTTACAAAGCCTGCAAAGAATGAGATGCGATACAAACCTGCACCGGTGTTGTAGCTATTTTCTCCCCACAACGGGGGATACAAATATCCTGAACCGTTAGCATTTGCCTGGCCTTGTCCATTAATGCCATGGCAACGCTGACAGGTATTAACATATACTGCTTTACCTTTTAATGGATCGGCAGCACGATCTAAAAATGGAAGTTGCATGATTCCTGAACCTAATGGTTTTCTATCTTTAGGAATATCATCGCCAATCCAGTGCATGTAAGCAATGATTGCCTGCATTTCATGGCTCGTTGTATCGATTGCATAGCCATTTAAGCTGCGTTCAAAACAATCATTCACACGTTTTGAAACGGACATTATTTTACCGCTGCGATTATTAAATCTTGGATAAGACATTACAACAGCACTGAAATTGTTGCCCCATGGAGTGATACCCCCTTCCATGTGACAGTTCTGACAATTCATTCCATTTGAAATGGCCGCTATTTTCCCTTTCGGGCCAAAATAATAAGATGTGTTTTCAATAAGGTCATGACCTAATCTTACTAAAGAATCTTCAGGTTTTATCTGGTATTTATTCCAGCCATACCAGGGTGCTTCAGGCAGTATATCTTTTTTTATTTCTTTACCATTATTATAGCCGCAGGAAGATAGAAATATTATGCTCGCTAAAGTTAATATCCTCAATCTTTCAGGCAGACGATTAATGAATTTATTTTTTTGCCCAATTATTATTGAAACTTTTTTCATTCAAAATAAGCCATAACAGTTAAGAATAAACGCAGTAATAGTTTTATTTAATGAATCTCTTTTTATTGTGAAAGTTTTCAGGGAAACTTATTTTTTACTTACCAGGTCTTTGTATCCTATCAGTTCTATTCCCTTTTGTTTGATCAGTGCTTTTGCTTTTTCGCTGGTAAACACATTCGTTACACCTTGTCTATCGGCTGCCACGCCTTCATAACCGATATGGTAAACGGCTTGCAATTCTTCATTGTCTATACCGGGGTGATCAATAAACCAGTACGTCTTGCCAGGTTCCAGCTTATTAAGCATATTTAGAAAGCTTTGTATTTTCTCTGCAGATGTTTTGGAAGGCCCGTCATAAGGTACATTTATTACATGATAGTCTTCGAGGTCAATATCGATATTGTATTCCTTCGCCAGTTTTTTTGTCAACGATTTTACTTCATTTGAAATATCTGTGCATCCCATGTGTGAAGATATATGACTGATGCGAGGTATTTTTTTCATTGCCATTTCAATCTGTGCCCGAAATTCTTTTTCAACATCTTCGATCTTCCATGAATTCTCTGTTATAGATTGGCCGGGATAATTTTTGTTTGGATATACCATCGGATAGAAATAACCATTGCTGTCTTTCAGGCTTGAACAATTCGTTAGGGGTCGCCATTTTATATTTTCCCATTCACTTGTAAGCGCCAGGTGTACGCCCACATCTATTCCGGGGTTTTGTTTCAACATCTTTACTGCCTCCGGAAACCATGGAGATGGTACAAGTACTTCAATAGAAGTTTCAATACCGTCTTTATAAGATTTCATAAGGGCTTCGTTACCGGAATGGGAAAAGCCCATATCATCTCCCCGAACAATAAG
>JBDTYU010000058.1:0-2750 GCA_040005535.1 Ginsengibacter sp.
AGAGAAACGGAAATTTTTTGGTTAGAGGGCTTGATATCGATAACTTTTTTACCGATGAAATTGAAAATGAGCAGGCTATACGACTTGTAATCTTTTTGGAATTCAAAATTTATAAAACTTATTGCAGGGTTGGGATAAAATTTAATAGTCTTAACCTCACTATCGCTGATGAAGGTTGATTTAACCTGTGCAGCGCTGCTGAAATGTAAACCGGCAATAAAAAGGAGTATGTAAAAAATTCTTTTCAATATGTCAAAAATTATAATTGTTCTTGTCTTAAAGTTACAACTTTTATAACAGCATCAAATTTTTGCCCGTATAATTATAACAAACTTATAAAAACCGTACTCATATAAACGTAAGTTGCTCGTATTAATTGTGTTCGCAAGCGTAAATTAAGAAAGTCCTTTAATCTTAAGTCTGATTTATAACTAATTAAGTTGCGTCAGGCATATTTCAATCGCTTCATAATTTGGTTCATCTCCGGCATTTTCGAGTATTTCAGCATATTGTATCTTGCCTTTCTGATCAATTACAAATGCACTTCGTTTGCTTACACCTTTCATATCCATAGAAAAAGTTTCATATAGGCATCCATATTTTTCTGAAACAGTTTTATTAAAATCACTTAATAGAGGAAAATTAAGTTTCTGATCTTCTTTAAATTTTGCAAGAGTTTGCGGTGAATCAACAGATATCGCCAATACTTTTGCCTTACTGTTATTATAGACACTAATGTTATCTCTTACATTACAAAGCTCTTTTGTGCAAACGCCGGTAAAAGCAAGAGGAAAAAATAATAATACTACATTTTCATTTTCGTAATCACTAAGCGAAACCTTTTCTTTGTTCGAGCTATATAAGCTAAAATCAGGAGCCCTTGAGCCAATTTCAATTTTCATATTTTTAAAAATTATTTTTGAAAGCGGGAAACTGTATGGATAACTTTACCATACTTCGTAAGCCAATAATTCATTCTCAATTTTAATTCGTTGCCCTTCTTTAATTATGAAAACACAAGCTGCGGCTGTAATAGCGGTAATGGCAAGGAAATAAAATACACTTCTGCCTTTTTTCCTTTTTTTAGTATTATATGAATTGGCCATAACTGATAATTTCAAAAATGCAATTGAATTGTAAATTAATAAAAATCATGTCATGAGAAAAATGATTTTAAGTTACGCAAATCATTATTGATTGAAAATGTTGACCGGTAAAATAATTTCCCACCGGTTTCTTCCACTACTTCCAAATAAATTATTATGCAATAAATGACTATATCGTATACCAATAGCTGCGTTTGCTTCATTCCACCATTTTGTATCAAAGTTTATTTCGACACCTGCAGAACGAAAGCTGGCTTTAAATTTATTTCCGTTGGCGAAAAAATCATCTACCTGGGTATCATCATAAAATAAATTGGCTCTCACCCGTAGTAGGTACAGGATATTTCCAAATCCTGCATCAGGATACAGTATGGGCAAATGATAATCAGCTCCCCACTTATACATTTCATATAAGTTTATTGAATTATACCCTCTTGAAAACGGGAAGCCGCTTGAAAAATTTATCTGTCCGATCGTATCCTTATGAAGGTATGCGCCATTTAATACAATACTGTGTGTTTTTAAAAATCCGGGAAAGTACAAGTTTCCATTAACTACAAATTGATATCCCTTATCGTGTGATATAGCCTCCTTATAAGTAATATTAATTGTTTCTGCAAATTGGGGGAAAATTTGTTGCACTGCTTGCTGGCTGTGATGCGTGAACGATAAAAAATTACTGCTGTAACTGTATGAAATTTTGCCCAGGGTATCTTTATAAGCGCCTTTAAAATTACTTTGGTTGTAAACATATTGAGAACCAAAATTCAAAAAAGTAAATGAACGTCCTTTGCTTAAATTCAGGGGGATGTTAAATCCTGCGAAAGGTTCCAGTTCATTAAAATTTAGCAGGTTCCCATGATATAAAGCCCTGCGGTCAATTGTATAATTAATGCCCGCCGATATAAAAGGAAATAAGCTGCCATAAGTTGCACTTAAACCAATTTTTTTAAATTTCTCCGCACGATCATATGTGAATGCAAGCTGCGATTGAAAAGTATTTAGAATATTTTCGCTGATGAGAGCTAAAGTATATTGCGGATCATCAACGGCAGGTTCAATGCTGTGAAAATTAAAAAGCCTGAATCCTTTCTGATATTTCGTAATTAAAAAAGAATCTTTAGGAACACTGTACAATAAATTTGAATTGGTTTTTTGTAAAGCAGTAATGCCAAAACCGGAAGTAATTTTGTCAAGATATCCGGGTTTCATTTCTTCAAACTGTACTTTATTTTTTGCAACTTCTTTTAACTTGTATCCATTTGCAGTGAAAGTGCTCCAAACAATATTTTCTTTATTTACAGAAGGCTGGTATTTACCAATGCCTTCTTCAGTTGTATGAGTAATAAGCCATAATTTTTTATCTGAAAATGTGTAGGCAAATAATTCATCATTCTTTTGGTAAGAATAGGAGAAATAAAGAGTATCGTTTAATAAATATGGAAACCCGATAACGTTAAATGAAAATGGAATTAGATATTTTGTTTCGCCATTATCTGCATCAATAACAGCAAGCGACATTTTACCGGAAGAGTTTCTTACAGCAGTGATAATTTTTTTATCACCATAAAATTTTGGATACGTATAAAAAAGCTGATCGGGATTTTGTATTGCTTTTATGAGTCTGCCGGTAGAAGCATCTAA
>JBDTYU010000059.1:0-6554 GCA_040005535.1 Ginsengibacter sp.
AAATGAAGCACATGAAAAATACAATGGATATTTAAAAATTAAATCAATAATTATGAACAAAATTAATTTAAGAACAGTAGTATTTTTTATGTTTATAATCGCTGTCTCATTTAGTAGTTGTGCAGCTATTGGGGGCATATTTAAGGCTGGCGTGTGGGTTGGTATTATAGCAGTAGTTGTAGTTGTAGCTGTAATTTTCTGGCTTGTAAATAAAGCTGGGAAGAAATAAATGCATAGAATAAATTTCTGCATTTTATAATTAAACATGATTTTCACTTCAATATTTTTATGTATGTATTGAACCGCTATTGCATCTTTCCAACACTTCACATTAAATTCTGCCTGTATATTTTTATAACATAACCTATTTTTTGAAAGTAGCTATTTATGTCGATTATAATATTGGTAATTATGAATGTTATAAGAAAGTCACTAATAATAATATGATCACGCACATCGATGATAAAATTACCAATCGTATTCGCTGGGGGTATTTAGTTGCATTTATCCTTTTACTTATCTCTTATATTGTTTCTTTTACAAGTTCTCAGAATTTGATAAAAGAAAGGCATCTTGTGAATCACACGAACGAGGTAATCCATGATCTCGATAATATTATAAGTTTTGTTATAAAAGGAGAATCCTCATTTCGGGGTTACCTTATTAACAATGATAAAATTTTTCTTTCCCAATACCGCACTGGCCGGGATAATGCTGACTCCACTTTTAAAAAGCTAAAAAAACTTACTGATGATAATCAAATCCAGCAAATAAAACTCGATACTCTTAAGCAACTTATGAATGAGAAATTTTCCTGGTGTGATAGTGCTATTGTGATTTTTGACTCAACACATAAAATCAGTAAGCCTGTTTTGGAAGGCAATAATCAGGGTATTATCAGGATGATTAGAGTTGAGAGTTTTGTACATAAAATTCAAAATATGGAGAGAAGGTTATGGGTGACAAGATATGGAAGAGTTACGAAATATTCTTACACAATTAAGGCGTTCAATATCATCTCTCTTATTATGGTTATCCTGTTGACTTTCTATTCGGTATTAACCTTTAATAAAGAAAATAAAGCCAAGCTGGAGGCCAGTAAAAATGCGGTTGCATTGCGTGAGCAATTAGAAATGAGAGTTGACGAACTTGCTGCTATGAATCTGGAGCTTATTGAATTAAGAAATATGGAGAAATTTGCAGTAACGGGAAGAATTTCCCGCACTATTGCACACGAAGTGCGAAATCCATTAACCAATATAAACCTTGCATCTGAACAATTGCGGAGCGAAGTGCAGGCTGATGAAGATATCAATTTATTGTTTGAAATGATTTCACGTAATTCCAACAGAATAAACCAATTAATAAGTGATCTTTTAAATTCTACAAGAATTACGGACCTTAACTATACAAAGGCTTCTATTAACGATATTCTTGATAGAAGCCTTGAACTCGCGCAAGACAGGATAAAACTGAAGCAAATAAACGTCGTAAAAAACTATGACAAAGATATTTGCTCCATATTGGTCGATCAGGAAAAAATAGCAATTGCTTTTTTAAATATTATAGTTAATGCTATAGAAGCGATGAATGAATATGGAACGCTTCGAATTACTAGTCAAACTAAAAATAATAAGTGCATTACAATAATTAGTGATAATGGAAAAGGCATGATTAAGGCTGACGTAGAAAAATTTTTTGAACCGTTTTTTACTACAAAAGAGAACGGTAATGGACTTGGTCTCACAAATACTCAAAATATAATTCTTAGCCATAATGCAAGTATCCATGCTGAAAGCGAACCCGGTAAGGGAACTTCGTTTACAATGTCTTTTAATTTTGCATAAAACTTAATAACAAAAAAAATCTCATTCATTACTACGCAACTTTCTTGACTGCCTGGTAGAAATTTTTTTTAATTTTTTATAAAGCCTTGATTTTCCCGTATAAGTTGTTTCATCACCCATAAGCATTCCCCAGGGCTTTAATTCATCAACCTCATCGCAAACTATTTTAAGAAATGCAATTGCAGGCACTGATAAAAAAAGTCCCGAGATGCCCGTTAACACGCCTCCAATTACAACACCCAAAATTGAAATTAAAGCGTTTATCCTTAACCGTGAGGCAACTATTTTGGGCATTAAAAAATTTACATCTACAATGTGAATGCTATAAAATATTACAACAATCCATATAATATCACTTGTATTATCGCTGGTTGTTAAAGTAACAAGCACTGTAAAAAGCGTTGCTGTGAACATGCCTATATATGGAATGAGATTTAACACTGCTGCGAGCACACCAAAAAAGATCGCATACTTTATGCCTAGTAATATAAGCCCAATAGAATTACCGGCAGCTACTATACCCATTTCGATTAAAAGCCCTACCATATAGCTGCGAATCATAAGTTTTGTTTTTGTAATAACATTTTGTACCCCGTGGGTGTACTCCTGCTTAAAAACAGCAAACAAAAATTTACGGATATGATCTTTGTAAAATAACAACAGGAAAGTATAAATAGGCATTAATATCAACAACATCAATGCTTCTGTTATTGAAAAAAATGTATGGCTTATGTAGCCTGTACCACTTTCTTTTAACTTATTTGCCTGCTGATTCAAATACTCATTTTGCTGCTCAAACGAAACATGAAATTTTCCCCTGACCCAATTTTGCAACGATATAAAATGCTCATTTAAATGTGCTTTTATAGAGGGTATATCCTGCATGAAATTTGAAATCTGGCTGCTTAGGAAGTAGATTATGCCAGCGATAAAACCTATTGCAATAATTATTGAAATTGCAATGGCCGGTATTTTTCCAATTTTTTTTATTTCTAAAAAATTCACAACCGGTAAAAGTAATACTGCCATAAGACAGGCAAATGCAAATGGAATAAGAATATTTTGGGATGCATTAATAAAAAAACAAATAAAAAAAATAACCAGGAATTTAAATCCAAGTTTTATGTAAAAAGGTAAGTGGTTATAAGTAGACATGATTTACTAAAAAACCCCTCATGCAAATTAATGAATGAGGGGATAATTTTTGTTTGGGAAAGAGTATTAATTACAAATTCTCTATCCATTTAATTACTTCATCTTTTGTTTTTCCAAGCTTTTGCTGCATTCTTCCTACGAATACATCATCCTTTCCTTCATCCCTTTTTAAATCATCATCGGTAAGATCTGCATACGCTTCTTTCATTTTGCCTTTCGTTTCGTTCCAATCACCTTTCAATTTTAGTTTCCAGCTTTCCATGATAAAATTTTTATTAGTTAAAAAATTTAAGCTGCCCTGTTTATTACTTTTAATAATATTGCTATAATAGCAATTACTAAAAGAATGTGAATAAGGCCACCGGTGTAATAACCACCTAAAAAGCTTATAGCCCAGATAATTACAAGAATTACTGCGACAATGTATAATAAGTTTCCCATTTGTAAAAAAATTTAGGTTAAAAATAAAATTGATACTACACAATCTAACACAAAACTTTGCCAGAAATTTTTTTTTTTTGAAAGTACCGTACTTCCTATAAAATATTCAATAACTTTTAAATTTTTACGATCACTTTGATATAATGAGCTGGGGAAATTGCTCTACATCTGTCATAAAACTTACCCTGTTCTCTTATGAATAAAAAAATCTATAGTTTCCTTGATCGTAGTCGAATTAAATGGTTTACTGATAAAATAATCAGCTCCTCTTTCAAAAGCTTCATCAATTTCCTCGGGAGCGTCATGTGCCGTAATCATTATAATTTTCGCTAAAGGATATATTGCTCTGGCGTGCCGTATAAAATCTCGACCCTGGCCGTCGGGAAGATGATTATCTATAAATATTATTGAAGGCTTAATATCATGGATAGTTTCACTGGCTTCTTTAATTGAATATACGCAAGCAGAGGGTACATTATTTTTTTTGAGTACAACGGCTAACAAATAGCTAAGATCTCTTTCATCTTCAATTATCATTGCATTTTCTTCCTTCATTGTATTTTCCTTTTTCACTATTCTTTCGTTTAAAAAATTATCAAATCTAATATTATCTATACTGGCAATTTACCTGCCAGTAGTAGAAGCCTTCATATCAAAAAATATGTTATAACAAGCTTATGTTCAATAATTTTACAAGCTAAGAGGAATACAAATACACCTTAAAGTATTTCATATTTTCAGATGCTTGATTTCTTTTTTTAACTTTGAATACAAACCCAGCATACAATACCAGATTAAAAAATGATGAATGGATTTCGTAACATGTTTTCATATATAAGGCAGGTATTTAAGGAATTTTCTGCTGATAATATTTTAAAATATAGCGCCTCACTTGCTTATTACACTGTTTTTTCTATTGCGCCTCTTCTTGTAATAATTACTACCCTTTCAGGAATTTTCTTTGGAAAAGAAGCTGTAAAAGGAGAGGTATATACCCAGTTAAGTGGATTGGTAGGCACTACAGCAGCTATTCAAATACAGGATATTATTAAAAACATCCACCTCACCGGCAATAATTTTTTTGCAAGTATAATAAGCATTATCGTTCTACTTATTGGCGCTACTACTATATTTGGTGAGGTGCAGGATTCTCTTAATAAAATTTGGGGATTGAGAGTTAAAACAAAAAAAACATGGTGGAAGTTAATTTTAACCCGGCTTCTTTCGTTTTCACTTATTCTCAGTATTTGTTTTATCATGATCGTCTCACTTATTTTAAATGTAATTGTTTCATCTTTTGGTAATTTTTTAAGCAGGTATATTCACAATTTTAATGTTTATTTTGTTGAGGCGACAGATGCCGTTCTTTCTTTCCTGATCTCTTCATTTTTATTTTCTCTAATGTTTAAAATATTACCTGATGCTAAAATCAGGTGGAAGGATGTTCTTTTTGGCGGTTTCATTACTGCTGTATTTTTTACGCTGGGTAAACTTGCCATCGGTTTTTATTTGGGAAAAAGTAATCTTACTACTTTATATGGCGCAGCAGGTTCAATTGTTATTATCATGGTGTGGGTATATTACAGTTCAATAATATTATACCTGGGAGCCGAGTTTACTAAAGTTCATGCAAATTTGTATGGTAGAAAAATTGAACCAAATGAATACGCAGAATGGATTATGACCGAAGAGAAACGTGTACCAGCCCCTCAATTAAAAGACAGAGAATTAGATTAGCTTTGCAATCCTTAATGGAATTAACGGTATGAAGAAAAAAATCTTAATTATTGATGATGATGTTGACATGTGTGCTTTGCTGAGCCGCTTTCTTAATAAAAAGGGATTTGAACCGGAAATTGCTCATAATGGAACAAAAGGGCTTGCAAAGTTTAATGAAGCACCTTTTGATATTGTTCTTTGCGATTTCAGATTGGGAGATAAAGACGGCAAAGATGTTCTTCTTAAAATAAAAGAAATTAAACCAGATACTATTGTTATCATCATTACCGGTTATTCTGATATTAAAACGGCAGTTGACGTTATTAAAATAGGCGCTTTTGATTATATAACCAAGCCTCTCATTCCCGATGAAGTGATAAATGTTATTGAAAAAGCATTGGCTTCTCCTTCTAATGAATTCATTACTCCTGCGGTAAGTGCGAAAGTGCCTAAAAATAAAAGACAGTATGTTATCTCTGCAAATAAAGAATTTCTCGTAGGCCAGGATGGCGAAACTGCTCAGGTATATAAACAGATTGAAATAGTTGGAGAAACTAATTACAGCATAATATTATACGGTGAAAGCGGTACAGGAAAGGAAGTAATTGCAAAAACTATTCATGAAACGAGTAACAGAAAGAGTAAGCCTTTTGTTGCAATGGATTGTGGCACACTTTCAAAAGAACTTGCAGGCAGTGAGCTTTTTGGCCATGTAAGAGGAGCTTTTACCGGAGCTGTCAATGATAAAGAAGGTCATTTTGAACTTGCCAATGGCGGTACATTATTCCTTGATGAAGTAGTAAATCTTTCTCCTGAAATTCAGGCTGCTTTACTCCGGGTAATACAGGAAAGAAAATTTAAAAGAGTGGGCGGTACCAAAGAAATGGACGTAGATGTAAGAATTATCGTTGCTTCAAATGAGAACCTTCAGGAGGCATACAAAAAAGGTAAATTCAGGGAAGACTTATACCATCGTTTCAATGAATTTTCAATTAACCTTCCTCCACTGCGTGAACGAAAAGGTGATATTCCGTTATTTGCTGATTTTTTTCTTGATAAAACCAACCAGGAACTTAATAAAAATATCGAGGGTTATGAAGATGACGTTTTAGAAATGTTTATCAATTACAAATGGCCGGGTAATTTAAGAGAATTCAGGAATGTTGTGCGGCGTGCAGTATTACTTACGCCTTCGGGGAAAATTAATTCAAAGGTATTACCATGGGAAATTACGAATGCTGAGGTTCAACAGTATGCACAGGAAACATTTTTAAAGTCAGGTGCCTCAGTAAATGTGATTACAAAAGATCTGGATCTAAAAGATGCTGCGGCAAAAGCAGAATATGATACTATTATGAATGTGCTTAAAGAAGTAAATTTTAATAAAACCCG
>JBDTYU010000060.1:0-13385 GCA_040005535.1 Ginsengibacter sp.
CTAATGATGCAGTAGATGATGATTGGATAAGCAAACCACGTAAATGGGATATGAAATTTATCAAACGATTTATGCTGATGTTGGGGATACTCAGTTCAGTATTTGATTACCTTACCTTTGGCTTATTGCTGTTACTTGTTAAAGCCGGGGAAACTGAATTTCAAACAGGGTGGTTTATTGAATCTGTAGTTTCAGCATCATTAATTGTTTTGGTTGTTCGTACACATAAATCCTTTATTAAAAACAAGCCAGGGAAATATCTTTTGGGAAGTACATTATTAATAGCAATAATCTCTTTACTATTCACATTGCTTCGATTTGCACACGTATTAGGATTTTCTAATTGGCCGGTAAAATTTTATATCGCAATGCTGGCAGTTGTTATGACGTATATCGTATTAGCAGAGATTATAAAAAGATCGTTTTACAAATCGTTCCATAACCAATAAACTTAATTAGCACTTCAAAGTTTATGGTTGATGGGTGAAAGGATAGGCTTTCGGAATTAAACAATGACAAAGTCATTAAAAAAATATTATGTTGGATGGAACAAAATAAAAAAAATAAAACAAAAGATGTTTTTTCTGAAATACTTCCACAGGCGATTTCTGTTTTAAAAAAATCAATCCTTGATCCTTTTTCCGGCGATAATTTAATGCGCAAATATGCCGATGAAAAATCTCCGCTGAGGTCTGAATTGTTTTCATCAGAACAGATGCAGCAATATGCCGTCAAGCTGGCTAAAAGCCATAAATTAATTGAGGGACAATCTTCGGAACAACTTTTAAAACGACTTGCGGAAAATGAAGAGGTTTTATTGGATGTTCATAATTTACTAACCGATACTGTCAGGGAGAAAAAACGCATAGCGCCTGCGGGCGAATGGCTGCTGGATAATTTTTACCTTATAGAAGAACAGGTATTTACAGGTAAGCAACATTTACCAAAAGGATATAGCAGGGAATTACCACAACTTGCAAAAGGGCAGTCAGAGGGACTTCCGAGGGTTTACGATATTGCGGTTGAAATCATTTCGCATAGTGATGGACGTGTGGATTTAAGAAGTTTATCTGCTTTTATTAACTCATATCAATCTGTTTCTACTTTAAAATTAGGAGAGCTGTGGGCCATTCCAATTATGCTGCGTTTAGCGTTACTTGAAAATTTAAGACGACTTTCTACACAAATTGCAGTGGATATACTTAATAAAAATCTTGCTGATTATTGGGCTGATGAGATGACAGAAATTACTGAGAAAGATCCCAAAAGCCTGGTGCTGGTTATTGCAGATATGGCAAGGTCAAATCCTCCAATGGAAAGTTCTTTTGTAGCCGAACTTACCAGGAGGTTGCAAGGAAAAGGCTCTTCTTTCGCTTTGCCGCTTAGCTGGATAGAACAACGGTTATCAGAGAATGGATTAACAAGTATTGAATTGGTGTATTTGGAAAATCAAAAGCAAGCCGCCGACCAGCTCTCTATCAGTAACAGCATTAACGGTCTTCGTTTTTTAAATTCCACAGATTGGCGTGATTTTGTTGAAGGCCTTAGTGTTGTTGAAAAAATTTTACAAGAAGATATAAATGGAGTGTACGGAAAAATGGATTTTAATACACGTGATAATTATCGCCATGTAATAGAAAGAATTGCCAAGAACAGTAATTTTGAAGAAGAGATAATAGCGGGCATGGCTATTTCTTTTGCAAAAGAGAATACAGTTAATAGCAACATTCGCACATCTCATGTTGGTTACTATTTAACGTGTAAAGGGTTAGGAGCGTTGGAAAAAGCTACAAAAACCCGTTTAACAATCTGGGAGATTTGTAAAAACTCTCTGAATAAAATCTCTTTATTATTATATACTGGTACTATTGTATTGATCACTTCCTTATTAAGCTGGTGGTTATTAAATAAGGCCTATCATGATGGACTTTTTGGCTGGAAATTAATTGTGTTAGGAGTATTGTGTGTTATAAGTACAAGCCAGCTTTCTTTAACGTTAATCAATTGGTTGGTTACTTTATTTGCCAGGCCACATTTGCTTCCAAGGCTCGATTTTTCTAAAGGCATTCCCCGTGAATACCGCACTTTAGTTGCAGTGCCAACGATGCTTACTGATACTGAAGAAACAGATGATTTATTAGAAGCACTTGAAGTTCGCTTTTTAGCAAACAGGGATGTTAATCTTCACTATGCTTTAGTTACAGATTTTAAAGATGCTGTTACAGAAACGCTTCCGGAAGATGATTACCTTCTGCAATCCGCAAAAAATAAGATCATTGAACTTAACAAAAAATACAATAGAATAACAAATGACACATTCTTTCTTTTTCACCGGCCACGTAAATGGAATGCAAAAGAAAAAAAGTGGATGGGTTATGAGCGCAAACGCGGAAAGCTTGGGGCGCTTAATGCTTTATTAAGAGGTAAAGACAAAGAAAGTTTTTCATTGATAGTTGCTGATGAATCATTTTTCTCTGAAATAAAATATGTTATCACACTCGATACAGATACACAATTACCGAGGGAAGCAGCATGGAAAATGACAGGCACGCTTGCACATCCTTTAAACCACGCATTGTATGATGAGCAAAAACAACGGGTAATAGATGGATACACTATTCTTCAGCCACGTATATCAAATAGTTTACCAGGCACTAACAGCTCACTATATAAAAAAATACATGGGAATGAAGCAGGAATTGATCCATATACTAATGCAGTTTCAGATGTTTACCAGGATTTATTTCAGGAAGCTTCGTTTATTGGTAAAGGGATTTATGATATAGATGCATTTGAACAAACTTTACATAACAGGTTTCCTGATAATCGTATTTTAAGCCATGATCTGTTAGAAGGAAATTTTGCCAGGTGCGGTTTGATTAGTGATGTTCAATTGTACGAAGAATATCCGTCCGGCTACATTGCTGATATGCAACGCCATCACCGGTGGGTTAGAGGCGATTGGCAAATTGCACGATGGCTTTTTCCATTTGTACCCAGCCCCGATAAAAAATTTAGAAAAAACACCTTATCACCATTATCCGTGTGGAAATTATTTGATAACCTCCGGAGAAGTTTTGTATCAATATCTCTCACCTTACTTCTTTTATTTGGATGGATAATTTCTCCTTCAGGGCAGTTTTGGACCTTGTGTGTTATAAGTATAATCATAGTGCCTTCATTAATTACACTTATTTGGGATACATACAAAAAGCCAAAGGGTATTCTATTGTGGCAGCATTTAAAATATTCTATTCGTTCTGCTTCTAATAACTTAGTACAGCATACTCTTTATCTTATATTTCTTCCCTACGACGCCTTTATAAATTTTAATGCCATTGTACTTACTAACTGGCGATTATTTATTTCACGCAAAAAATTTCTTGAATGGAATCCCTCCCGTAGCTCATCTTTAAACAACCCAAAAAATATATTGGCAACGTACCAGGTAATGTGGTTCGGGCCGTTATTAGCTGTGAGTTTACTTGGTTATTTAATGTACAATTCTTCTTTAGCATTATTAATACAAATTCCAGTGTTGGTGCTTTGGATAATTGCGCCTGCAATTGGTTGGTGGGTAGGCCTGTCACATTTAAAACGTGAAGTGCTTATTACAAAGAGGCAAACTATTTTTCTTCAAAAGCTATCCAGAAAAATATGGGCTTTCTTCGAAAATTTTGTTACTGAAAAAGATAACTGGTTACCGCCGGATAATTACCAGGAGCAACCTGATGCAAAAATTGCGCATCGTACATCGCCTACTAATATCGGCCTTGCACTGTTGTCAAATTTAACAGCATATGATTTTGGTTACCTCTCGGCAGAAAAGCTTATCGAACGTACAGCCAATACTTTAAACACCATTCAAAAACTTGAAAAATACAGGGGGCATTTATACAATTGGTACGATACAATTAACCTTGTGCCCTTAACACCGCGATACATTTCAACTGTCGATAGCGGCAACCTCGCAGCGCATTTAATAGTGTTGAAACAAGGGCTTCTTTCTATTATGAATGACAAAATATTTTCATTAAAAGCTTTTGATGGCTTAATGGATACAGTAGAAATTCTTTTGGAGAAAAAAGAAAAGAAAGTTGTAATTGAACAATTTAAAAAAGAACTGGAAGGTATTCGACTTGACCCCCCTTCTTCTTTATCAGAAACCATTATTTGTATTAAAAGTCTTGATAAACCCTTTCAGCAAATTCTTGACAGTTTTAATTTAAATGAAGATCAGAATGGCGAATGTTTTTTATGGGTGCAAAAACTGGGACAACAAATAAATTATATACGCAATGATCTTGTTACACTTGCGCCATGGTTAATGCTTACGCCACCTTCTTCAAAACTAAATGAGGTTGCCGCATATATTTCTCAGATTCCAACCTTATCTGAATTAGCTAAATTAGAAATGGAACTATCGTCTTCCATAAGAGCCTTATATGTTGAAGATAATACACCACGGGAGAATGAATGGATTTATGAATTTACAACATACATAAGCAATGGTTCACGCAGGGCAAAGGAAAGAATATTGATATTGGAAGGACTTGCCCGGCAATGTATGGACTTTTCAAATATTGATTACGATTTTTTATACGACAGGTCTCAGCACCTGCTGGCAATTGGATATAATGTTGATGAACAGAGAAGGGATAATAGCTTTTACGATCTGTTGGCATCCGAGGCAAGGCTCACCACATTTACGGCTATAGCTCAGGGAAAGTTACCACAGGAAAGCTGGTTTGCATTGGGCCGTCAACTTATTAATACAGGCTCGATGCCCATTCTTCTTTCATGGAGCGGCTCTATGTTTGAATACCTGATGCCAATGCTGGTAATGCCTGATTATGAAAATACTTTGTTGGGACAAACCTATAAAGCGGTTGTGCAAAAGCAAATAGAATATGGCAGAAAACGCGGTGTGCCCTGGGGAATTTCAGAATCAGGTTATAGTGCTGTAGACACTAATCTTAATTATCAATACCTGGCATTCGGTGTCCCCGGGTTAGGTCTAAAACGTGGTCTGGGAGAGGATCTTGTTATTTCCCCTTATTCGTCTGTTATGGCATTGATGGTATCCCCGGAAGAAGCATATAAAAACCTGGAGCAATTAGTATCAAATGGCCTGGAAGGAGAATTTGGGTTTTATGAAGCGATAGATTATACATCATCACGTTTGCCACGAGGCCAATCAAATACTATTATACGTTCCTTTATGGCGCACCACCAGGGTATGAGCTTGCTGTCATTATCTTATCTGTTACTAAACCAGCCGATGCAAAAACGTTTTGAGGCTGAAGTTCAATTTCAATCAACTCTATTGTTATTGCAGGAACGTATTCCCAGGGTTTCAAATTTTTATTCACCGGTCATGCATATATCAGATAGCAGTATCATAGCTGAAAATGTTGAGATACCTATGCGTGTGATTAATACACCAGATACATCTGTGCCCGAAGTGCAATTATTATCTAATGGCAGATATAATGTTATGGTCACGAATGCAGGTGGAGGCTATAGCCGGTGGAAAGACATTGCAGTTACCCGCTGGCGTGAAGACAGCACCTGTGATGACTGGGGAACTTTTTGTTTTATAAAAGACATGGAGCAGGAAAGTAATCTTTTTTGGTCATCTGCATATCAGCCTTCACTCAAGGGAGGAGAGAATTATGAAGCAGTTTTTTCACAGGGACGTGCAGAATTTCGCCGCAGGGATCATTCACTTGAAACACATACTGAGATTGTTGTTTCACCTGAAGACGATGTTGAATTGAGAAGAGTTCACATTACCAACCGTTCAAAAAGAAAAAGATATATTGAAATTACCAGTTATGCAGAAGTGGTGCTGGCACCTTACAATGCTGATATTGCACATCCTGCTTTCAGTAATCTTTTTGTTCAAACAGAAATCATTTCTGAGCGCAATGCTATTGTATGCACAAGACGCCCACGTTCTGTGGATGAACATAATCCCTCTATGTTTCACTTAATGAAAGTTCATCATGCAGAAATAGAATCTGTTTCTTATGAAACTGACAGAAGCAAATTTATTGGTCGCGGTAATACTATACATCGACCTGATTTTTTAAATAATCCGGATGGGCTTTCAGGAACTCAGGGTTCAGTTCTTGATCCGGTTATTTCTATTCAATATAAAATAGTTATTAATCCCCAGGAATCTGCAAGCATTGATATGCTGATTGGGATTGCAGAAACTAAAGAAATTTGCAATGCCCTGGTAGTAAAATATCAGGACAGATATTTGAGAAAACGTGCGTTGGACCTTTCGTGGACACATAGCCAGGTGGTGTTAAGGCAAATAAATGCAGCGGAAGCAGATGCACAATTATATTCAAGGCTTACCGGTTCAGTCATCTTTGCAAATCCTTCTTTGCGTGCTGATCAAAACGTCATTATAAAAAATCATCGTGGTCAATCAGCTTTATGGAGTTATTCAATTTCAGGCGACCTGCCTATTGTTCTTTTACAAATTGAAGATTCTGCCAATATTGATCTTGTAAAACAATTAATAAAGGCACATACTTATTGGCGCTTAAAGGGTTTAGTAGTTGACCTGGTAATTTGGAATGAGGATCATGGCGGTTACAGGCAGGTTTTACAAAATGAAATACAAAGCCTTATTGCACCCGCTATTGGCACTGATGTTAAAGAACAACCCGGTGGAATTTTTTTCAGATCTGCCGACCAGATATCAAATGAAGACCGCATACTATTTCAAACCGTGGCCCGCATTGTAATTTCTGACAAGATGGGTAGTTTGGAAGAACAAGCTAACAGGCGTAGTAAAGTCAAAAGTATAGTTCCTTATTTTACTCCAAGTAAATTTTATCCTTCTGTTGTAACATCCATTACTCTGCCCGAAGGATTGCAATTTTTCAATGGTATCGGTGGCTTTTCACAGGATGGAAAAGAATATATTATTACAACAACTGCAGGCAAGCCAACACCTGCACCATGGATCAATGTGTTAGCTAATCCAAATTTCGGGTCTATAATTTCAGAAAGCGGACAGTCATACACCTGGCTTGAAAATGCACATGAGTTTAGATTAACCCCCTGGAACAATGATCCGGTATGTGATTTAGCTGGTGAGGTATTTTATATAAGAGATGAAGAAAGCGGAAGATGGTGGTCGCCTACGCCCTTGCCTGGCCGCAGCAAATCTGCCTATGTTACAAAACATGGGTTTGGGTATAGTATTTTTCAACACAGCGAGGATAGTATTTATTCTGAATTGTCCGTATTCGTTGACCTGGAAGCTTCTGTAAAATTTATTATTTTAAAATTGCGTAATCAATCCGGCAGGCAACGCAGGCTTTCCGCAACTGGTTATATGGAATGGGTATTAGGCGACCTGCGGCCAAAAACTCATATGCATATAATTACAGAGTTAGATGCAGATACAGGGGCTATCCTAGCAAGAAATCCTTATAATACAGAATTTGAAAACAGGGTTGTATTTTTTGATGTTGATGAGCGAATAAAAAATTTCACAGCAGACCGTACTGAATTTATAGGTCGTAATGGTACACTGCGCAACCCGGAAGTTATGACCAAAGCAAAGCTTTCAGGTAAAGCAGGTGCAGCGCTTGACCCCTGTGCTGCCATACAGGTTGAGTTTGATTTTGAAAATAATGAAGAGCACGAAATAATTTTTCGTCTTGGCGCAATAAGCGGCTATGATGATATAACTAATATAATTAATGGTTTTAAAGGGGCTTCGGTTGCATACGCTGCATTAGATAGAGTTAAAAAATACTGGCAACAAACACTCGGTGTTTTACAAATAGAAACACCTGATGCAGCCTTAAATATTATTTCAAATGGCTGGCTCAATTACCAGTCACTGGCCTGTCGCATTTGGGCACGCAGCGGCTTCTATCAATCTGGTGGTGCATTTGGTTTTAGAGACCAGTTGCAGGATGTTTTGTCCTTAATGTATTCAAAGCCATCTATTGTTCGCAGCCAGATATTGCTGCATGCTTCCCGGCAATTTAAAGAAGGCGATGTGCAACACTGGTGGCATCCGCCAACGGGAAGGGGTGTACGTACAACATGTTCTGATGATTACTTATGGTTGCCTTTTGTAACCTTAAGATATGTTTTACTCACAGGTGATAAAGGTATTTTAAATGAGTCTGTAAATTTTTTAGAAGGCCGGTTATTAAATGCAGGTGAGGAAACTTATTATGATCTCCCCATTCACTCCCATGAATCGGCAGGCTTATATGATCATTGCGTAAGATCTATTGAGCATGCTTTAAATTTTGGTGATCATGGATTACCTTTTATTGGCTCCGGTGATTGGAATGACGGCATGGATAAAGTAGGCGAGCATGGCAAAGGCGAAAGTGTATGGCTTGCATTTTTTTTATATGATATTTTGATTCGGTTTACAGAAATTGCTGACTTGAAGGGGGATGCAAATTTTTCAGCAAAGTGTAAACAACAGGCAAAAAAATTAAGAAGTAATATTGAAAAGAATGGTTGGGATGGCCAATGGTACCGGCGTGCTTATTTTGATGATGGCACACCACTTGGTTCATCAACCAACGAAGAATGTAAAATTGATTCTATTGTACAAAGCTGGTCAGTACTTTCCAAAGCAGGTGACGTTGAACGATCAAAATTGGGTATGAATGCTGCTGCGAAATACCTTGTTCATAAAGATGCCGGGTTTATACAATTGTTTGATCCGCCTTTTGATAAATCTGATTTGAACCCTGGTTATATAAAAGGTTATGTTCCGGGTATCAGGGAGAACGGCGGGCAATATACACATGCTGCTATTTGGCTGATAATGGCATTCGCTGCTCTAAAGGATAAAGAAAAAACATGGGAGTTATTGCAAATGATAAATCCCATTAACCATGGAGATAATGCTGGTACAATTTCAAAATATAAAGTAGAACCGTATGTTATGGCCGCCGATATTTATGCAGACCCCCTGCACCTTGGCCGTGGTGGATGGACATGGTATACAGGTTCCTGCGGATGGATGTACCAACTTATCATTGAATCTTTTTTAGGATTAAAACGCAAAGGAGATACTTTACAGTTTGAACCATGTATCCCTTCAGCCTGGGAATCTTTTAAAATAAAATATCAATTTATGGATACGCTCTATAACATAACAGTATTGCAGGATAAAAATCAAACAGCGTTGGAAGTATTTGTTGATGACGAAGTACAATCAAACAAAAGCATTTCACTTATTAATGATGGCAAAGAGCATTTTGCAAAAGTGATATTGAATAACACACTTTAATGAAATTGAGCAGGGAATGGGATACTACAAGATTATTATAAAGAAGAAAGCTACAAAAAATTACTTCTGTTACTTTTTCTTATCCTCCAACTTCTTCCTGGCTTCTGCTTCTTTTTTCTCTGCTTCTATTTTTCTCATTTCTATCTCCTTACTTACTGAGTCGCGATGGCTTTGTTCTATCTGTTGGAGAATTGCATTCACTCTTGATTTTTCTGCATCCTCTTTAGCTTTTTTTTCATTGGCAATTACTTCTACCTGCTGTATTTTTAAGTTAAGCGCATCGTTAAGAATCATTGCAAAGCGATATCTTTTTACAGCAATCTTTCCGGGCTTGCCACTGCCGTATTCAAACCCCAGCGTTGCCCTTAAAATATCATACAATTCATCTTCATAAAAAAGTGAATTTGCATTTAGTAATGCTGCTTTTGTAAACGCAGCATTAATTCCCCATCTTTCCAGCAACGACTGAACTGCTTCATAATAAACACTGCCGGGGTGTATATCTTTTACCTGAGCAACACTTGTAATGTAAGCTTTGTTCCTGTCATAGGTATTAACCAGCGAAGTGTCCAGCCCTGCATTTTTTATAGCATCTTTAATGCGATCTAAAGCAGAATTAAAAGACACAACAAATTCTCCTCTTTTTAAATTTGCATTTCCCAGAAAAGAATTGCCGGCATAAACGATAGTTACATGATGATTTTCTATAAGATTTTTCAAAGCCGTGTATGCTTCATTATTTTCAAGCACATCTTTTACGTCGCTGATAGATTGAGGACTACCAAACCCTTTTTCAGCAACCTTTGTATGAGTCCTGGCTGCAACAGTTCTTTTTTTGTTTTGAGCATCTGCAACAAAATAAGACAATAACAAAGAAAGGATAACAGCAAAAGATAGTTTTATAAAATATTTCATATAATTTTTTTTAATATTCTTTTTGGATTTTTTAATCGGACAAAAGCTTGTCCTTCCTGTTCAATTACAATGCCTGAATAAATTTGTGAGTACTCAATGTATGGATTTAAATTTTTAAAATAGTAATTTTGTTCAACTTTTTATGAATATAACAAACCCCCATATAGCTGAAGCAGAGGATACGGATTTACTGATCGACAACGATGGGAGTTGCCAGCTTGTGGTATGGAATGATGAGGTCAATAGCTTTGATTGGGTTATCACGACACTTATAGAAATATGCGGCCATTCACAGGAACAGGCAGAGCAGTGCGCCATGATAATTCATACAAAAGGGAAGTACGCCGTCAAAGATGGCTCGTATGATTTTTTGAAGCCTTTATGCGATTCTATAACTGAAAGAGGAATAGGTGCTACCGTAGAACAACTTTCTGAACATTAGAAACTTTTCAAGAAAAGATTTTTTGATACCCGATTCTTCTTGTTTATCAATTATATGGATACTCTTCCCAAGCATTAAAATAAATTTTTGATGCCTTTTTTTTTACCACATATACAAAATAATTTTCCGGATGTTGAGTTAGCTGATGAAGATGGCCTTCTTGCTTTTGGAAGTAATCTTGCTATGGAAACTTTATTGAAGGCTTACAAAAAGGGAATATTTCCCTGGTACAACGAAAACGAGCCTATTTGCTGGTACAGTCCAAACCCCCGGTTTGTTTTATTTCCTCATAAATTGAGAATTAGCAGCAGCATGAAAACGATTATTAGAAACAAGGCATACCAATTTTATGTTGATAATGACTTTGCAGATGTTATAAAAAATTGCAGGATGGCAAAAAGAAAAGGAGAGTCGGGAACATGGATTACAGATGAAATTGAGAAAGCATACTTCACTCTTTTTCAAAGTGGATATGCGCATAGTGCTGAAGCATGGTATAATAAAGAATTAGCAGGGGGATTGTATGGTGTTCAATTAGGCAAAGTTTTTTTCGGAGAAAGTATGTTCGCTAATCAGAGCAATGCGAGCAAATTTGCATTTATAAAATATGTACAATTGCTCCGGGAAAATGGAGTGGAGATAATTGATTGCCAGGTTTACACACCGCACCTGGAAAGCCTTGGAGCAGAATTCATCTCAAGAAAAGATTTTACGAATCTCCTTAATAGATTAATTATTTAAAGAAATTTTTTTATTAGGATAGCGCTCTGCATACTGGTAAACAAGCCCTCGTATGTAATCATTTTCAGCATAAGGTGTAAGGCGATATTTAAGTTCATCAATAGTGTGTATAGTGGTATCAGCAGGTAAATAACCCATTCCATAAAATCTTCCTTTTTCCATAAGAATACAACTTTGTTCCTCAAGTTCTAACCCGGAGTCAACTAAAGCAAAGCTGGGTAGTTCATTGTCGAGATGGTTGATACATTCTATAACTTTACTGTTATAATCTATGACACTTTCTTTTTGTTCACATGCTCCTTTACATTTTTCTTCTGCAAGCAACTGGCATAAAATATTTTCTGATTGCAAAAAGCAAAGCTTTGGACAAAGGTTAAACTGCCGCATTAATTTTCGCAATAATGTATGCCCTTCTGCAACCAGATTGAAAGTATATAGCGCCTTAATATTTTTTTTTCTTTTTTCAATACACAAACGTATATATCCATTCCTGTCTTCAAAGGTATATAAGCCATAAGATTGTTCGAATCTTTTCTGACTGCGGTTTTGCTCAGGCCATAATTTTTTTATCTCTATGCTTTCCAGTATAAATGCCATCAATTCAGTTGCCGTTGTTTTATAACTGATGTTGTAAATCTTTTTTAAGAATTCCTGCTTTTGCCTGTTAGGTTTATTGTTAGAAAAATGACTGTTCACTCTTTTACTCAGGCTCCTGGCTTTACCAACATAAATTACTTTTCCTTTTTTATCATGAAAATAATACACCCCGGGTTGCTCTGGTAGTTTTTTTATTGCTGCCGAAGAAATATTAGGCGGAAGAAATTGTTCTTTGCTTTTTACATGTAACATCGTTTGTACATGGCCGTTAGTATCACATTTCAACAGGTGATGAAATAGTTGGAGGGTTGCCATGGCATCGCCGGTTGCTCTGTGCCTGGCTTCAATTGTTATACCGAGGTGGGTGCATATTTTTCCAAGACCGTAGCCGGGTATGCCTGGTAATATTTGCCGGCCAAGCCTTACCGTGCAAAGTTTTTTGCAATCGAGCTCATAACCGCATTGTGCCATGTGATATTTCACAAATGAATAATCAAAATTTACATTATGCGCAACAAATATTTTATCACTCAGCATTTCAAAAAGCTCATCTGCAATACTGCTGAAAGGTCTTTCATATTCTACCATTTCATTTGTAATACCTGTGAGTGCAGCAACATATTTTGGTATTGTATAAACGGGATTTAGTAAAGTGTGATAATAGCTTAATAATTTTTCTCCGTCTGAAATGCAAACAGCAATTTCTGTAATTCCATTTGCCGCAGCATAACCACCTGTAGTTTCAATATCAACAATAGCGTATAACAAAATTGTAATTTAGAATACAAACTTACTAACTTCCTTAGTAACATAGTGCATACTGTTTTTGTTACATTTGCAGGCTATACAAATTTTCAGAGATTTTATGGAATTGAGTAAAAATTATATACCTGCAGCCGTTGAAGAAAAATGGTATAAACACTGGCTTTCAAAAGATTATTTTACAAGTGTACCCGATGACAGGCCTTCTTTTACGATTGTAATACCACCGCCCAATGTAACAGGAGTGCTGCACATGGGGCATACTTTAAACGAAACAGTTCAGGATATATTAATTCGTAAAGCCCGCATGAGCGGCTTCAATGCGTGCTGGGTGCCAGGCAGCGATCATGCTTCAATTGCCACAGAAGCTAAAGTGGTAGAAATGCTCAGGCATGAAAAAGGAATTGACAAGAACGATATATCAAGGCAAGAGTTTTTGAAATATGCTTATGAGTGGAAAGAAAAATATGGAGGCATCATTTATAACCAAATCGCAAGACTGGGTTGTAGTGTAGACTGGAACCGCGTATGCTTTACGATGGATGACCATTATTATAAAGCAGTAATAAAAGTTTTTGTTGACCTCTATAATAAAGGACTTATTTATCGCGGCGCAAGAATGATCAACTGGGA
>JBDTYU010000061.1:0-7006 GCA_040005535.1 Ginsengibacter sp.
AAAAAGAAATAGTTTAACCATGTATTAACTATACGAATGATTTTACAAAGTTATTAATTGCTTTATACTTAATGGTTCACTTACATCAGCGTTACTGTTTAAATGATTAATTTTATAAACAATTAACAATTTATGACAAAGACTTCTCTGGTTTCCAGAAGACTAACTGCAGTTTTAGCAGGAGTTTTTTTACTTCCTGCCCTGATTTTTTTTATTATGTGGTCATCAATCGGTTTACGAATGAGCGGTATTAATGAAAAGGAAAAAATGAGTACATACATTAGTTATTTCCCGACGTGGCTACAAAATATTACAACCATTCATACAATTTCAATTGTGTGTTGTGCACTGGCTATAATTCTTGCTTCAAGAAGTTTCAGTAAAAATTTGCTGTCAGTAAGAGTGCTAATGCTGCTTACGGTAGTTGCCGCTCTTTTTATTTTATTGTTTGATGCGTACCAAATGGTTTATTGAAATTATTTGTATTCATATTCAATACTGCCCAATAACCTTTTTTCTTTTGAAAAGCATTTTTCTGTTTCCCTGAGGTTTTTATCGTTGTAAGTATATTGCCAAATAAAATAGTTGTTTCCCCCTTCTTCTGTAGATATCATTTGCTTAGGCTGATTTAATGAATTGTATTCATACATATAGTTAGGAAGCAGTCGCCGTGCCGTCTCATTGAAATGAACTACATCAGTAAGCCTGTTGCTGTCATCGTAATAATAAAAATATTTTTTGTCTTTGTTGTTATTAACTTCTATATTTTCCTCTATCACATTTCCATTGGCATCGCTTACAAAATGTATTGTAGAGATAAGAATATTATTTTTTTTACGAAGCATTTTTACAGGAGAGTTTCCATCATAAAAATATTCATGTGTTTCTGTGATACTGCCTGAGTCATCATCAGCTTTGGTTATAGTTTGTACCTTTGTTAACTTTCCCTTATCATCATAACCGTATTGAGTTGTACTGGTTGTAGTTGGTGTGTTATCGATAGTTTTTAGCGGGCGTCCTTCATTACTATAATCTGAAATCAACAAAGACTGCCCGGTTATATAAGACCTTGAAATCATTTGCGATTGGGTATAATTTTTATTGATTTTCTTTTCACAAAAAAAACCTTCACTGGGTTCGCCATCATCTTCGAAGCTTTTAATTTTTATTGTTTTTAAATTCCCATTTTTTAAAAAGGAAAATTCCTTCATAAGCTGGCCGTTGTTCCAGATGTCTTTGTAGAAATATTGTGCATTTGTATAAAAAGAAGATAAAAGTAACAATAGCATTGAAAAAAAATAAACGAAAAATTTCTTTGTTTTTTCGGGTGATAATTTGGTTTGTGTCAATTGAATGTTTTGCATATCTGTAAAATAACCTAATAATTTTTGAAGCAGATTTAGTTTGGTATTTTTAACCAGAATTTATAAAGAGCAAAATTATATAGATGTCCCATCTTTCCGAAAGAAAAGAAAAAAATTGTCTTAATTGTGAAACGACTGTTATTGGAAAATATTGCCACGTTTGCGGACAGGAAAATATAGAGCCAAAGGAATCTGTCTGGCATTTTATTGTTCATTTCTTCAATGATATTACCCACTTTGATGGCAAGTTTTTCATTACTTTAAAAGATCTTTTAATTAAACCGGGTTATTTGTCAAAAGAATATATGCATGGACGAAGATTAAATTATCTCAATCCTATACGCATGTATCTCTTTACTTCATTTATATTTTTTCTTATTTTTTTTTCTTTGTATCATCTCGATGAAAAAGTGATCAATGAAAATATACAATACTCTGGAAAAACAACGGAACAGGTAAAACAAATGTCTCCGAAAGATTTTAATGATTTTACCAGTTTATTGAACAAAGGAAAACCTATGACCAGGCAAGAGTATAGTAGTTTCATAGACAGCATTAAACAAACGGAGGGTCTTCATTTTACAACTCACAAGTATAAAGATAGGGCCGAATATGATTCGTTATTGAGAACAGGCATAAAAAAACACAATTGGTTTGAAAAAAAATTAATCTATAAAGAAATAGAAATAGATAAACGATATGGCAATGACCAGGGTAAACTGTTAAAGGAAGTTATTGGTACATTAATGCATAGTTTTCCGCAGATGCTGTTTATTTCTCTGCCTTTTGTAGCCCTCTTATTAAAAGCAATATATACCAGGCACAAACAATTTTATTATGTAAGCCATGCGATTTTTACCATTCATTTTTACATCTTCGTTTTTATTATGATGTTAATAACCATTGGGATTTCAAAATTTAAAAATTTTACTAACTGGCATTGGTTAATCTATATCAACGGCTTGATTGCTATAATTATTTTGTTTTATTTGTATAAGGCAATGCGCAATTTTTATCAACAACGAAGAGCAAAAACTATCTTAAAATATTTTTTGTTTCTATTTTCTTTTTCACTACTTACCATATTTCTTTTAATTACATTCTTTTTTGTATCAATTTTTCAAGCTTAAAATTTTAAAGTGTCCCGAAATATAAATATCAATGATCTGATAAAAATTATGGATGAACTGAGAGAAAAGTGTCCATGGGATAAAAAGCAAACCATTCATACGTTACGACAGCAAACTATTGAAGAAACCTTTGAACTTGCAGATGCCATAACTGATAAAGACTGGATCGGAATCAAAGAAGAACTGGGCGATTTGCTCCTGCATATAATTTTTTATTCAAAAATAGCCGAAGAAGAAAATAGATTTTCAATACAGGAAGTGATCGATGCAATTTGCAAAAAATTAATCAAAAGACATCCGCATGTATATGTTGATCCTTCCAATGAAGGCCGGCTTGTAAAAGTAAAAGACGAAGAAGATGTAAAGAAAAACTGGGAGCAAATAAAATTAAGTGAAGGTAAAAAATCGGTGTTAAGTGGCATTCCAAAATCACTGCCGGCTATGGTGAAAGCAATGCGCCTGCAGGAAAAGGCCAAACAGGTTGGTTTTGAATGGGAAACTAAAGAACAGGTTTGGGAGAAAATCGAAGAAGAGAAAGCTGAATTACTCGAAGCAGTTAATACTGGCGATAATATACTTATAGAAGAAGAAGCGGGTGACCTTTTTTTTTCGGTGATTAATTATGTAAGATTTTTAAACGTAGATGCCGAGAATGCGCTGGAGCTTACTAATAAAAAATTTATTGACCGTTTTACTAAAATGGAAGTCGCTGCAGAAAAAAAAGGATTTAAACTTGCATCTATGTCTTTAGAAGAAATGGATGCAATGTGGAATGAAATAAAAAAACAAAATATTATACTTTGATTTCCATTAAAAACACCAATACTTTTTTTGGCAGAAATGGTTATCTCCTGGTGGCTTCAGCATGGCTGTTTACTCTATCATTTATTATAGATAATTATTGGAGCGGTACCTCTACAACTAAAGCAGCGCAAAAAGCAGTACAAAAAAATATTTTTCAAAATCAAAAAAAAATTCAAAGATTTTATACGGATACGGCTTTATTAGATAATATCATTAATCGCAGCTATAATGAGGTACAACTGAATAATCTTGTTGAAAAAGATTATTTCGTTTTCATTTATAAAATAACTCCTTTTAATCCCCCTTTTCCGGTATTCTGGAATACTCAAATTATTGTACCTGATTTAACAATGCTGGATGTTCCCGATGGTACACGCTTTCAAAAGCTTAGAAATGGCTGGTATGTTGTCAGCAAGAAATCGTATGAGAGTAAAAATGGATTACTTTATCAGATAGTTACTCTTATACCCGTAAAATGGAGTTATTATGTTGAAAACAAATACCTGCATAATTCATTTATAGCAGCCGGGAATATTGAAAACGGGTATGACATAAGCCTTAAACCTACCCATGCAGCAATAAACGATATAGGCGGTGAAGAGCTTTTTTATATTAAACAGATAAAAAGTAATATCATTTTAAATAATAACCCGTTTTCTCTTTGGCTTAGAATTCTGGCCGCGGTTCTGGTTCTTTTTTTTATACAAAAGATTGCTAAATTTTATTTTGAAAAAAAAGGATTTTGGCTGGCCTTTTCAATTTTATTTGTCTCTGTGCTGTCTCTAAGAATAGCAAGTTATTATTTCCCAATTCCTTTAGATTTCCGGCAACTGGAATTGTTTGATCCTTCAATTTATGCTTCCAATTTTGTGCTTCGTTCACTTGGTGATTTGCTTATTAACTCATTCTTATTTATCTGGATTGTTCTTTTCATTAGGTTTCATTCCCGGTCTCATTTTTCTGGTTCCAATTTCAAAACAAATTTTAAAAAATATGCTGCTGTCGGGTTAATATCATTATTAATGATTGTCATTACAATTTTGTGTGGCAATATTGTACGAAGTCTTGTATCTGATTCCCAGATTTCATTTGATGTGATAAATTTTTTTACACTCAACATTTACAGTGTTATAGGTTTCATAGTATTGAGTTGTGTTGCTACCGGTTATTTTTTTCTTATTCAAATTCTTATTCAGCCTGTTAAGGCTATCATTCAACCCCGGTGGTTTGTTTTATATTTATCCATCGCCGTTATAGGTCTCGTTTTTCTAACGCTCGGGCTACATTCTGCTCATGCCAGTTTTAATTTCAGCCTTCTTGCCTGGCTTTTATTTTTTGTGTTTCTCCTCGACAGGCCTTTTCTTTTATTACATGCCTATAATCTTATTTCTTCACGTTTTATTTTCTGGCTTTTTTTCTTTTCAGTTTCTATTACGGCAGCCATTATAATACAGAACAGAAAAAAGGAGCTGGAGCAAAGAAAACATTTTGCAGAGAACCTCGCCAATAAAGCAGATCCTGCGAACGAAGTAATGATGAATATTATTCTTACAGATTTTCGAAATGAAATCCTGTTACAAATTTTCAATAGATTCAGGAGGCCGTTAGAAAATAAAAATTTAAAAGATAGCCTCGTAAATGAAAACTTCACCGGTTACCTCAATAAATACGATACAAAGATTTATACATTTAGTGCTAATGAACTTCCGCTTTATAATGATGATTCCACCAATTTTAATTCATTAAATACTATTGTACAAACCCAGGGAAAGCCAACAGGAATAGCAGGGCTTTATTATTATGATGTATCGTACGATCGTTTTAACTACATAAGTAAAAAAGAAATCATTGATACTTTAGGACGTAAGCAGGGATATATTTTTATAGTTTCAAAACCAAAAAAATATAAAAGTGATGCACTATACCCTGAGCTTTTTTCAAAAGGGAATACCAACTCTATAGAAAGCTCATCAGTGTATGCTTTTGCAGTGTACAATAACCGTCAACTTAACACTAGTAATAATGATTACCCATTTCCTACAACTATAGATCCCTCTTCGTTTACATATAATGAGTATCGTACAATAAACAGAAACGGCTATGAGGAACTATGGTACAGAGCTAATGAAAATAAAGTAATAATAATAGCAAGGCAGGATAATTTTTTTATTGAATCTATCACACTCTTTGCATATTTATTTTGTTCTTTTTTAGTGATTGCAATTATTTTTAACCTTTTGAATAAATTGGTGGGTGGAAAAATCAAGTCAGAAGATTTTAAATCCTTCTGGCAATTTACTATTCGTAACCAGGTGCATGGAACTATTATAACGATTAGCATTTTTTCTTTTTTGGTAATTGGTATCACTACAATACTTTTTTTTATAAGCCGCTACCATAGTAACAACCGTGAAAAGCTTAGCCGGACTATTCATGTAATGGAAAATGAAATCCGTAATTCTATTGATACAATATCCGTAGCGCAAACCCGGCTGATAAATTTTGATTCGCTACCCGAAGAAAAATTAGAAGAAATCATTAACAAGGTTGCAGGCATAAATGCAGCAGATATAAACCTGTATGATTTAAATGGTAACCTTAAAGTTTCATCATTGCCGTTGCCATATAAAAAAGGAATAGTAAGTGAAAAAATGGAACCTATTGCATTTTTTCATTTAAGCATATTGAAAGATGTTCAGTTTTTTCAGGAACAACAAATAGGCACACTTGGCTACCTTAGCAATTATGTACCTGTTAGAGATGAAAAAGGTAAAGAGTATGCCTATCTCAATATTCCTTATTTCGAATCGCAGAATAATTTGCAGGATGAAATATCCAATTTTCTGGTTACAATTATAAATCTTAATGCTTTTATATTTCTCGTTGCAGGAATTATTGCGTTGTTTATTACAAACCGAATTACAAGATCGTTTTCTCTTATAAGCGATAAAATGAAAGAAGTGAATCTCGAAAAAACTAATGAAGAAATAATCTGGACACGGAAAGATGAAATCGGGGAGCTCGTAAATGAATATAATAAGATGGTTAAGAAACTTGATGTGAGTGCACAACTGCTTGCAAAAAGTGAAAGAGAAGGTGCATGGCGTGAAATGGCAAGGCAGGTTGCTCATGAAATTAAAAATCCGCTTACACCTATGAAACTTAATTTGCAATACCTGCAAATGGCTATAGATAATAATTCATCTGAGTTTAAAAAGATATCATTGTATGTTTCTAATATTTTATTGGAGCAGATAGACCATTTATCTCAGATTGCGAGTGATTTTGCACAGTTTGCAAACATCGGCAATTCAAAAAATCAACTTTTTGATATTAATAACACACTTATTAATGTTGCCTCTCTTTATTCAACAGATGAAATGGTACAGATAAATAATTATTTATATCCTTATGAAATAATAATTGAAGCAGATAAAACTCAAATCAACAGGCTATTCACAAATCTCCTTCAAAATGCTGTTCAATCTGTTCCTGAATCCAGAAAAACTATAATTGAAATACGAAGTAATCTTTCAGGAAAATATGTAAATGTTTCAATAAAGGATAACGGAAATGGTATACCTAAAAAAATGTACAGTAAAATTTTTACTCCTAATTTCACAACAAAAACTTCCGGTACGGGGCTTGGGCTTGCAATGTGTAAAGGAATAGTTGAAAAACTTAATGGAAAAATATGGTTTGAAACCA
>JBDTYU010000062.1:0-12765 GCA_040005535.1 Ginsengibacter sp.
TTGATTCTATACATCGCAAATTTTTATTGCTTCTTTTAAAGAATCCAATTTATTTTTTTTTGTAGGTACAAATTCCTGTGCAACATATCCCTTAAAACCGGTTTCAACAATAGCTTTCATCACTGCAGGATAATAAAGCTCCTGGGTATTATTAATCTCATGCCTGCCGGGAATACCGCCTGTATGGTAATGAGCAATGTATTGATGATAATCTTTGATATTTCTTATAATATCGCCTTCCTGAATTTGCATGTGATAAATATCAAAAAGCAATTTAAAATTTTCTGAATTTATTCGTTTACAAAGTTCTGCTCCCCATTCCACATGATTGCACATATAATCTTTATGATCAATTTTACTGTTGAGCAATTCCATTACCATGGTGACTCCATTTTTTTCCGCTGTTGGAAGAATTTTTTTTAATGCTTCCATACAATTTTTCATTCCCGTTTCATCATCCATGCCTACACGCTGGCCACTAAAACAAATAAGATTTTTATATTTTGCTTTTGCCATTATCGGTATCACTTCCAGATATTCTTTTATAAGTTGATCATGGTAAACAGGATTATTTAATCCGTTAGATAAATTGTTATCGCCTGCAGTATAACACATAGAACTATAAATACCGTGCTTTTGCAAAACAGGCCAATCTTTTGGCTTAACCAAATCAATAGCATTCAATCCAATTTGCTTAACAGCTATGCATAATTCATCTAAAGAAAGATAGTCGAATGTCCATCTTGAAACTGAATGATTGATATTCCCTTTCAAAGTATATTTTTTTTCTTCTTCAAAATTTTTTGCAAAAGAAATTGCAGGTGCTGCAATGGCTATTGAAGTACCCATTGCTATATTTTTAAGTAGCTTTCTCCTGCTTTGTTTTAATGCCATATAAATTAAATGTTCAGACTTTGATCAGTTATCTTTTCATTTTTATCATTGAAGAAAATTGCAAATAATAAAAATACAACGAACGCTATACCCGACGGAATAATCCATATCATTCTCCAATTGAATGCCGTTTCAGAAATTTTATAAGTATCTGTTATGAGGCCGGCAATTTTGAATCCGATAAGCATGCCTATGCCATAAGTTGCTAACGTAATAAGCCCTTGAGCGGCGCTCTTATATTTTATTCCTGCCTTAGCATTGGTATAAATTTGTCCTGATACAAAAAAGAAATCATAGCAAATGCCATGAAATGCAATTCCGAGAATAAGCATAAAACTTAAATCTCCTGCATTTCCATAAGCAAACAATGCATAACGTATGGCCCAGGCAAGCATACCAGCTAAAATTGTTTTTTTAAATCCAAACTTTTTAAAAAAGACAGGCAGCATCAACAAAAATAAAACTTCAGATATTTGTCCTATCGTCATTTTTCCTGTTGGATTTTCCACGCCGATGTTTGATAAAAACGGGTTGGCATTCTGATAATAGAATGCTAATGGTATGCAAATAAGTATAGATGCAATAAAGAATAATGCGAAGTTCTTATCCTTTAATAATTTCAAAGCATCAAGCCCAAGTATATCACTTATCTTAACTTTTGTACCAGATGAAACTTTAGGCGGGGTTTTGGGTAACGTAAAACTAAACAGGCCTAACACCAATGAAGTGATCGCGGCCATTAAAAAAGTATTTTTCAATAAACCTGCTTTCACATTGGCTTCGTGATCCCAAAAGAAAATGAAACTTATTAATAAGCCTGCAACTATCCATCCAATAGTTCCCCAAACTCTTATGCTGGAAAATTCTTTTTCAGGATCATTCATTTGATTAAAAGAAATTGAATTTACCAATGCAAGTGTTGGCATAAATAAAATCATATATGCTAAAACATATGGATAAAAAACGGATATTTCACTTGCGTTATACATTTGGTACATTAATATTGCTCCTGCCAGATGTAGTATTGCAAGAATTTTTTCTGCATTAAAAAACCTGTCTGCAATTAATCCAATAATAAAAGGAGCTATAATCGCCCCCCACGATTGTGTGGAAAATACAGATCCGATTGCCGCACCCGAGGCATGAAGATTATTGAATAAAAATGTTCCTAAGGTTACAAACCATGCGCCCCATATAAAAAACTCCAGGAACATCATGAAAGAAAGCTGCAATCGTATCGTAAATTTCATGGATAATTATTGACTGGTTAATTATGCAATAATTAAATGTACTATTTTTAAGACAAGAATTAATTTTATGAAAAAAATTTTTTTAAATAAACAAAAAAAAATTATTCACGGATTTAAATTTTATTATTAGTTATTAAAAATTGTGTCCATGAGAAAATTAAGAATGGGAATGATTGGCGGAGGTAAAGATGCGTTCATAGGCGCTATACATCGCAAAGCTGCTAATATGGATGGATTGATTGAACTATGTTGCGGAGCTTTGAGTATTCATCCTGAAACAGCGAGGGCTTCCGGTAAAGATTTATTTCTTGATGAAAGCAGAACCTATCTTACTTACGATGAAATGATAAATAAAGAAAGCATTTTGCCTGATGATAAGCGTATAGATTTTATAACGATTGTAACGCCAAACTTTATACACTTTGCGCCCGCTATGATGGCACTTGATCATGGTTTTAATGTAGTGATTGAAAAGCCAATGACATTTACTTTGGATGAGGCAAAGCAACTTAAGAAGAAAGTTGATGAAACAGGTCTGGTATTATGCCTTACGCATACTTACTCAGGCTATCCAATGGTGAAGCAAGCCAAGGCAATGATGCAGGAGGGTTCGTTGGGGAAGATCAGAAAAATTATTGTTGAATATTCGCAAGGATGGCTAAGTAAATTATCAGAAAAAGAAGGCAATGCACAAGCGGCATGGAGAACTGATCCAAAAAAATCCGGGAAGTCAGGTTGTATGGGGGATATTGGGACACATGCTGCACACCTGGCCGAATATATTTCAGGATTAAAAATTATAAAGCTGTGTGCTGATTTAAATATTATTGTAAAAGGAAGAGCATTGGATGATGATGGAAATGTTTTATTAAAATTTGAAAATGATATACCAGGAGTTTTAACAGCTTCTCAAATCGCAGCAGGCGAAGAAAATAATTTGAGAATTAAAATATATGGAGAAAAAGGTGGCATGGAATGGGCACAGCAAGAGCCGAATACCCTTTTAATGAAATGGCTCGATGAGCCTGCACAAATTTTACGTGCCGGTTCAAACTATACAAATTTATTAAGCAGCTTTGCTACAGAAAATTGCCGAACACCGGGGGGGCATCCGGAAGGTTACCTCGAAGCTTTTGCTAATATTTACCGAAACTTTGCATTAACATTATTATCAGGACTGGAAGGAAAAGAACCTACAAAAGAAATGCTTGATTTTCCAGGAGTAAATGATGGAGTAAGAGGAATGGCATTTATTGAAAATGTTGTAGCCTCCGCTCAATCTAATGACAAATGGAAAGAGTTTAGTGTGTAGATTTATTTAAAATTGAGATACCTGAAAAGAAAAGAATTACAACAGCCACGCTGCATAAAACTAAAACTGAGGATCCATATAAAGCAACACTGGCAAGGAAAATAAGCAATAAAACAGCACAGCTGATACCTATGAAGGTTAAAAGAAATGCAATTACATATTTAAAATTCATACTTAGTACGTATTTGATTAGCAAAGGCTTTGGTGAAAATTATTGATCACCTTTATAAATCCAAAAAATATGCCAGCTTATAAATAATATGGAACAATATTTTTTAGAATCAATAGCAAATACAACTAATTATAATTGATAAAATAGAATATAAAAATCTGATGAAAACAATCAAAGGACCGGCAATTTTTTTAGCACAATTTATTAGTAATGAACCACCATTCAATGATTTGAAAAGCATTTGTCAATGGGCGAAGAGCCTTGGGTTTACGGGTATTCAAGTTCCTACCTTGGATGATAGATTTATTGATCTAAAAAAGGCTGCAGAGAGTAAAACCTATGCTGATGAACTGAAAGGCCTTATCAATGAATGCGGATTAGAAATTACAGAACTTTCAACACACCTGCAGGGGCAATTAATTGCAGTAAACCCAGCTTATGATAAATTGTTTGATGGGTTTGCCCCGGAGCAATACCGTGACAATACAAAAGCAAGAACAGAGTGGGCAGTGCAGCAACTTAAATTTGCGGCAAAGGCTTCTATGAATTTAGGGTTGAATGCACATGCCACTTTCAGCGGATCTTTGTTATGGCATACTATGTATCCGTGGCCACAACGGCCTCAAGGTTTGGTGGAAGAAGGATTTAATGAATTGGCAAAACGATGGTTGCCTATTTTAAATGAATTTAATAATTGCGGTGTGGATGTATGTTATGAAATTCATCCAGGTGAAGATCTTCATGATGGAATAACTTATGAAATGTTTTTGGAAAAAGTAAATAACCATCCAAGAGCCTGTTTATTATATGACCCCTCACATTTTGTTTTGCAATGCCTGGATTATCTTGCTTACATCGATAATTATCATTCACGAATCAAAGCATTTCATGTAAAAGATGCTGAATTTAACCCTACCGGCAAGCAGGGCGTTTATGGTGGTTATCAAAACTGGATCAACAGGGCCGGGCGTTTTCGCTCCCCGGGGGATGGCCAGGTAAACTTTAAATCTATATTTAGTAAGCTAACAGCTTATGATTATCCGGGCTGGGCAGTTATGGAATGGGAATGTTGCTTAAAAAATTCAGAAGACGGTGCAAGAGAAGGAGCGGAGCTCATCAAAAGAAATATTATTCATGTAACAGAAAAAGCCTTTGATGATTTTGCAGGAACAACTAATGATGAAAAATTAAACCGTTCTGTTTTAGGGCTCAATTAATTTTGTATCTATAATATTTAATACGAATTTTAAACTCTTAATTTAAAAAAAAATAAAAATGTATAAAACACTAACTTCCTTATTTGTTATGATTCTATTTGTTAATTGTAGTTTTTCACAAATCAAAACTATGAGTACTTCTGTAAATACACTTTCGCAAAATGAAAAAAGTAATGGATGGCAATTGTTGTTTGATGGAAAATCCACCAACGGCTGGCATAGTTATGGAAAAGATTTCGCAGGTAAGGTATGGAGTGTAAAAGATGGAACTCTACATATGGATGCAGAGGGTAAAAAAAATCTTTCATCTAATGAAAGTGGTGATTTGGTGACTAATGAAGAGTATGATAATTTCGATTTGAAGCTTGATTGGAAAATAGGCATAAAAGGAAACAGTGGTATCATAATTTATATTAATGAGGATTCATCTAAATATCATAATACATATAATACAGGAATGGAGATGCAGGTTTTGGACAATGGTACACCTACCCGGTTGGGACATAATGATGGTAAGCTTTATACGCATAGAGCTGGGGATCTGTATGATCTACTCGCCTCTAAAGAAGTGATAAATCCACAAGGTGAATGGAATCATGTAGAGGTACGCTCTTTAAATGGCAAACTCGATTTTTACATGAATGGTGTACACTCTCTTTCTACAACACTATGGAATGATAACTGGAAGAAAATGATTGCTATAAGTAAGTTTAAAGACATGAATGGATTTGGAACTTTTAAAAAAGGAAAAATTTCTTTGCAGGATCATGATGAAGATGTGTGGTTCCGTAATATCAGGATCAAAAGACTCTGATTGATTTTTTTGTCTGTAAATTATAGTCTTAATCTTTAACCACATTTTTCTATTTCATCTTCCATATTTTTAATTGTCTTTTGTACATTTTAAATTATATTTATTTAAACGGGTAATCACTTAAAATTCATTGTTTAACTCACCGGATTAAGTTACCTTGCCAATACTAACTCCCAATTACGTTCATTTTTTTGTTTAAGTATTATACGATTTGCTTTCAAATGAAAACTAACTATTGGAATAATATGATCAAAGGTGATAAAGAAGCTTTTCTTGCTACCTATCACAATAATTACCGGGCTCTTTTTAGTTATGGATTTAGTTTAACAGCCGACCGGGAATTGACTAAAGATTGCATCCAGGAATTATTTTTAGAAATCTGGAACACGAGATCAACTTTGAATAGTAAGGTTGAAAATACTCAATCGTATCTTTTTACATGGCTTCGGCGAAAAATCAGCCGTAAACACTCCCGACTTGTAAAAGAAAAATCTTATGAGCGATCCGGAGAAGCAAGTGATTGTAAAGAATCCTGTTATGAGGAATTGCTGATTGCTTTTCAGAAAACAGAAGAACAAAAAGAACAACTTAGCCGGGCCCTTAGCACACTTACAAAAAAACAATTAGAAATTATCAAGCTAAAATTTTTTGAAAACCTTAGCTATGCTGCAATTTCTGAAAAGACTTCACTCACAACCCGTACTGTTTACAATATTATTTATGAATCCATAAACCGTTTACGGGAATCTATGGCCGTTCTTTTATAAAGACTGTTTACACGAATTTTTTAAAAACGAATAAGACCAATGAATAACTTTCTTTTTCTTAATTCGTGTAATTCGTGCATCAAATTCGTGTTATCTTTTCTTCGTCTTTATTAGCTCAAGAAAAAATAGTTTAAAAATAACCGGTAAAAATGAATAGTTAGGTGCACTATGTTATGTAACGTCTGTAAATAAAATTATTTAACATCATTAAGCATTTTCGGAAAATAAAAGGAACAAAAAAGTGTTATGTATAAAATATCTCCCGAGAATTACCAGGTTGAAGATTTTATCTCAGACGAATCGTTTATCAATTACCATTTTAAATCAAAAAAAGAAGACCGGATTTTTTGGGAAGAGTGGTTGGTAAATCATCCCGGTAAGAAGGCTCTGTTGCAGGAAGCAAAGGAAACGATTGAGACATTGTCATTAACTATTTCTGAAAAAGAGTACCGTGAAGAATTGAGAAGAATTACTGCGGCTATTGATAGAAAAAATACACAATCTATGCTTTCCCAACTGTCGAGTGGGAATAATTTGTTAGAGTTGTATCAACGAAAAAAAAGAATGATGCAATACTTTGTGCCTCTTTTATTAATTCTTGTTGCAGGTGGATATTGGTTATTCCGATTTTCAGAAAGCAATTACGAAAAATTAACTGAAACTGTCAACATCACTAGTTTGCCATTGGTTCTTACATTGAGTGATAGTAGTGTTGTATCGCTTGCCCCTCATAGTTACCTGCGGTATCCTTTGCATTTTGCAGATAAAGAAAGAAATGTTTACTTGCATGGCGATGCTCATTTTAATGTAAAAAGAAATGTCCTGCATCCATTTAAAGTACATACTGAAAACATTTTGGCAACAGTATTGGGAACAACATTTAATATAAAAAATTCAGGAGATTCAGCAGTTGCAGTCGAATTATTAAAGGGAAAATTGAATGTGGAAATTATGAATTCTAAAATGGAAGCTGAACAATCCATTTTGTTAGATCCCAATGAAAAAGCTGTATATGTAAGGAATGCCAAACACTTGTACAAAGACATGATTGTACCGCAAAACCATGTTTATTTCAGGCAAAATAATTTTGAAGAAATAGCCAACCAGATCAAAAATGTTTTTGGAGTAACGGTTATCAATAAACGCAATAATAAATTATGGCGCTTTACAGGTGAGTTTAAAAATACAACAGCAAAAGATATTATAGAAAATATTTGTCTTGTAAAAAATTTATCATTTGTCGCAAAAGAAGATACAATCTTTATTAAATAGAAAAGAGTATTCATAAACTAATTACTATGCGTAAAATTTATAGTATTTCACTCTACAAAGGTAGCCGGTGTATAAACCGGTCAGGGTGGTACGCCACGGTTGGTGTCTCCACCAACCGTAACGCGGAAAACGATTTTTTAAATTTTAGACATTTTCTTAAAGTACTATTCAGCGCTTTTTTCGTTTTGATCGGTATGTATTCTGCTAAAGCTTCTCCAGGACCAGGTACTTATGGTGACGTGTACGTGGTCATCAATTATACCAATGCAAAATTGAGTCAGGTATTTGAATTAATTGAAAAACAAACATCCTTTTCCTTTGCGTACGATGAAAATGATATTAATCTTTCAAAAGAAATAAAACTTTCAAAGGGGCAACATCTCTTAAAAAATGTGCTGGGTAGTATTTCGAAACAGGCAGGACTTCATTTCACAGAGAAACAAAATATTATTCTCGTTAATCCTGAATCAGGAATTATTAAAAATGCTGCATTTAAAATAACAGCCACACCCATAAATGGTGTTGTGAATGATGCTAACGGCGTTCCTCTTGCAAATGTTACCATATCAGTTAAAGGAACCAGGACAGCGGTGCAAACAGATGCCGAAGGAAAATTTTCAATTGATGTTCCCGATAATGGGATATTAGTATTTAGCAGCGTTGGTTTTAAATCACAGGAAGTAAAAGTAAATGGTCAGTCATCATTAAATATAAATATGGTAACTACCAATAAGGAATTAAATGAAGTAGTTGTAGTGGGATATCAAACCCGCAGACGAGGTGATCTTTCCGGTTCTGTATCTGTTGTTAATGTGGGAGGTGTTTCCAAATTACCGGTGCTTAGTGTTGACCAGGCATTGCAGGGTAAAGCCCCCGGAGTAAGGATAACACAAAACACAGGGCAGCCAGGCGATGGAGTTGTAGTAAGAATAAGAGGAGTAGGAACTATTAATGATAACAATCCTCTTTTTGTTGTGGATGGAGTACCAACTAAGGATGGTATTAATTTTCTTTCAGCAAATGATATTGAATCTATAGTCGTTTTAAAAGATGCATCTTCTGCAGCTATATATGGTTCACGTGCGGCAAACGGTGTGGTGCTTATCACTACAAAAAGTGGCAAAAGAGGTAAACCTCAATTTAATTATTCAGGATATTATGGATTTCAATCCCATGGTACACTTCCTAAAATGGCCAATACAGCAGAGTATGTAGAAATATACAATGAAGCTGCGGATAACGATAATACCGGTGTTACAAATCCTGCTTTAATAAGACCTAAAATTCCTGAAGGGTTAGCTACCGCAAATACAGACTGGTTGAAAGAAATTTTCAGAAACGGGCAGATTCAAAACCATCAGCTTTCTGTAAGAGGAGGCAATGATAAAACACTCTATTATATTTCAACTAATTATTTTAAACAGGATGGCATTATAATTAATTCTTATTACGAACGCTATTCCCTGTTATCAAAACTCAATATTGATCTTACTGATAAACTGAGCATTGCCAATAACATTAATATTTCTTATTCCAAAAAAAATGCAATAGGCGGCTCAGGCGATGGATACGGAGGAAATGGTGGCAGTGTTATACGCTATGCATTATTTCGCACTCCGGCGATACCAGTTTATGATAGTACCGGTGTATATTCTGATCTTCCGGCATACCCTGCTTTTTTTGGAGATGGTTATAACCCGGTTGCTTTGGCAAATAAAACTGATAATAAAGAAATACAGTATCGGGTATTCAGCAATTTTTATGCAGAGTATAAAATTCTTAAAAATCTGAAATTTAAATCTGATGTTGGTCTTGATGCGATTATAACTGATGGTAAACGCTTCGATGAAAACTATGGAACAAACCAGCGCATCAATAACCCAAGCAGGTTAACTGTGAGTACATCCAACAATATTAATATTATATGGAATAATACGCTCAGTTATAATAAATTATTTAATACAATTCATAATCTAACGGTGCTTGCAGGCACAGAAGCTATCAGCAATAAAAATAAAATACACGGAGGTGGCGACAGGGATTTTGCCAATCAAACCGCAAGGTTCAGGTATATTGGTAATGGAAGTGGCTTATTAGGATCGACAACTTCATTTGAAGGCCAAAATGAATCAGCGTTGTTTTCACTTTTTGGTAACGTCAATTATTCATATCGTAATTTATACCTGCTCTCTGCAAATGTACGCCGGGATGGCTCTTCACGCTTTGGCCCCGAAAATCAATACGGCACATTTTTTTCCGGTTCAGCAGGCTGGAATGCACATAATGAAAAATGGATACAGGATCATTTACCTGCAATTTCTAAATTGAAATTAAGAGCCAGTTATGGACAATTAGGTAACCAGGAAATACCTGATTACGGATTTATTTCAATTATTGGAAATCTTTATAATTATCCTTTTGGCCAAACCCCAATGAGTAACCCGGGATCTACAATCTCAACCCGTGGTAATCCCAAAGTAAAATGGGAATCTTCTACACAGGCAGATGTTGGTATTGATGTAGGTATATGGCAGGATAAGATAAATCTCACAGTTGATTACTTTATCAAGACAACATCAGATATGCTGATACCAATACCATTACCGTTAATAGGTGGCGGCGCAAAGCCTCCTTATCTTAACGCCGGTAAGGTAGAGAATAAAGGCCTTGAAGTTGATCTTGGTTATAAAAATAATGATCACTTATTTAAGTATGATATCAGTGTAAATTTTGCAACCCTTGCTAATAAAGTTATTTCTTTAAGTAACGGTCAGCCAATAGCGGGAGGAAGAATTGATAATAACTATAATGCAACTTTAACTACAGTAGGCCATCCTATTGGATCATTTTTTCTTTATGAGCAGGATGGTATTTTTCAAAATGCAGGAGATGTATTTGGTAGCGCTTACCAGGGTAAAAATATTCAACCTGGAGATGTGAAATTTAAAGATCAAAATGGTGATGGTGTCATCGATGAAAACGACAGAACTTTCCTCGGCAGTGCTATTCCTAAATATACTTTTGGCGGCACAGCCAATTTGGAATACAAAAATTTTGATTTATCAGTCTTCTTCCAGGGTCAAACAGGTAATAAAATTTATTTACAGGTAAACCAGGATATAGAAGGATTTTATCGTGCCTTTAATGTTACGCAGCGTGTTTACGATGAGCGCTGGCGTGGTGAGGGAACCAGTAACACAATGCCAAGAGTTTCTTTTAATGGCTCTTCCAATAATAAATCTCCTTCGAGTCGTTTTCTTGAAGATGGTTCTTATGTACGCTTAAAAAATGTTCAGTTGGGATATAACATACCCGAAAAAATTGTTAGCAGGTTTAAAATAAAAAGTTTAAGAGTATATGTAACAGGTCAAAATTTATGGACCCTGACAAATTATACAGGACTTGATCCTGAAATGCATATAAGTGATAATGTGAAAAGAGATACATATGGCGGGGATGTTGCAGCTGGAATTGATTGGGGTACGTATCCTAGCGCCAGGAGTTATATAGTAGGTTTGAATTTAAATTTTTAATTGGTGTCAGGCCACTTCAGTGGCCAGACTCCTGTGCAGGTTTTTTGAAAATTAAATCGGTTGTGTATGAAAAAAAATATTGTCAATACGTTATTAATTCTATCCTTGCTTTTAAGTACAACAGGATGCAAAAAATTTATCACTAAAAATGTAGTAGGCCAATATCCTGAAAATGAATTTTATCAAACCCAGGCCCAGGCATTGCAGGCTATTAATGCATCCTACCAGCCACTTGCTTTTACAACTTCCAACAACAACAGGTTGTGGGTATTTGGAGATGTAGCCTCTGATGACGCTGTGAAAGGCGGAAACCCCGGAGACCAGGCCGATATAGAATTTATAGACCAGTTCAATATTAACTCAATAAATGGAAACCTGGCAAGTATGTGGTCATTATTATATGATGGAATTACACGCTGCAACCTGGTATTGAATAAAGTGCCATCGATAGTAATGGATAAAAATCTGCAAATACGAATTCTCGCAGAAGCTAAATTTTTGCGTGCATATTATTATTTTGAACTTACTAATATCTTTGGAGATGTACCTATTGTATTAGAACCATTAAATCCTGATCAGTTACAGATTCCTCAGTCAACAATACAACAGGTTTTTGAAACAGTGATAGAGCCAGATCTTGCAGATGCTGAAAATGGCCTGGCTGTAAGTTATACGGGTGAAGATGCAGGAAGGGCTACGTCCGGCGCTGCTACGGCGTTACTGGCTAAGGCATATCTATTTGAAAGTAAATGGGATCTTGCAGAAAGCACAGCAGCAAAAATTGTGAACAGCAATGTATATGATTTAATGCCGGTCTATACTCAAAATTTTAATCAAAAATTTAAAAATAATAAAGAATCAGTTTTTGCAATACAACATTTAACCGCCCAGGATCCAAAACTTGGAAGTGAATTGAATCAGTATTTCGCTCCGCAAATTGACGGAGGGTATTATTTTAACGCACCTACACAAAATTTTGTAGATGAGTTTGAAAAAACAAGTGCAGGTATAATTGATCCGCGGTTAGATTATACAGTTGGCCGCGATACTATGCCATGGTTCAATGGCCGCTTATTTGATAAAGCCTGGTCACCATCTACCGGTTACCTTACACGAAAACATCAGCAATCACTGGCAGAAGTTAAGAATAAGAGTGATGGCAATCTCAATTATATAGCTATACGATACGCTGATGTTTTGCTTTGGTATGCGGAAGCTTTGAATGAATCCGGCCGTAGTGCAGACGCATTAGAGCCGCTTAACAAAGTACGAAAGAGAGCCAGGGAAAGTTATTTATATGATTCTTTACAGATAGGCTATCCGGTTATTCCGGCGGGTTTGTTACCTGATGTAAGTTCTACAAGCCAGCCAGATGTGCGTAAAGCGATACAGCATGAAAGACGTGTTGAACTTGGATTTGAATTTCACAGGTATTTCGATTTGATTCGTTGGGGTAAAGATTATGCAACACAAGCCTTAAGTGATAAACCAAATTTTAATTACGATTTAAATAAACATTTTCCTATTCCTCAAA
>JBDTYU010000063.1:0-12124 GCA_040005535.1 Ginsengibacter sp.
TACATTTCAAAATCAAGCATCTTGTAATTTCAACAGTTACCGGTTCTTTCAAAAAGTTTGAAGGCACTGTTGATTCAGAAAAAGATGACTTTTCTGATGCAAACATTCAATTTTCTGCTGAAGCAGCAAGTATTGATACTAACAATGAGCAGCGGGATGGGCACTTAAAGTCTGCTGATTTTTTTAACGCTGAAAAATATCCAAAAATAACTTTTGTATCTACAGAGGTTAAAAAAAATGGTGATGAATATTTATTAAAAGGAAATCTTACGATGCTTGATGTTACTAAACCGGTAGATTTGAAACTAGAATATGGAGGAACAACAAAAGATTTGTATGGCCAAACAAAAGCAGGTTTCGAAGCCACAGGTAAAATCAATAGGCAGGATTTTGGCTTAAAATGGTCAGCCGTTACTGAGGCGGGAGGGCTTGCATTAAGCGACGAGGTAAAATTAATTATGAATATACAGGTAGCAAAACAACCTTAAGACACTAAAGCATAATTAAAGAGCCGCTATTTAGCGGCTTTTTTTTTAGCTTATTCACAACAGAATTTATTTTAGATTATCGAGAGATTGTATAATCCGCCTCTCTGTCTCTTCATCACTTAAATCTTCCGGGTGAAATTTTTCACCAATAAGTTTTTCATATAATTCAATATAACGGTCACGGATAGTTGCAATCCATTCATCACTCATATAAGGAATCTGCTGTCCTTCTTTGCCCATAAAATTATTTTCAATAAGCCACTCCCGCACAAATTCTTTACTGAGTTGTTTTTGTTTTTCTCCCTTTAATTGTCTTTCATCAAAACCATCAGCATAGAAATATCTTGAACTGTCAGGAGTATGTATTTCATCAATCAAAATTATTTTATCATCCAGCTTTCCAAATTCATATTTTGTATCTACCAGTATCAATCCTCTTTTGGCAGCAAGGTCTTTACCTCTTGAAAAAAGCTTTAAAGTGTATTCTTCAAGTATTTCATAATCCCCTTCAGAAACAATTCCTCTTTTTATAATTTCTTTTCTACTAATATCTTCATCATGGCCTTCATCGGCTTTAGTAGAAGGTGTAATTATCGGATGTGGGAAGTAATCGTTTTCATAAAGTCCTTCAGGTAGTTCAACACCACATAAATTTTTTTTACGTGATGAACCTGCCTGTTCGGCAGACAGGTAAGTACGCCAGGCATGGCCTGTAAGATTACCTCTTACAACCATCTCTATTTTAAAAGGAATGCATTTTATTCCAACAGATACATTGGGGGCAGGAGTAGCTATAAGCCAGTTGTCACAAATGTCTTTTGTTGTGTTAAGCATGTAGGTTGCTACCTGGTTTAATACTTGTCCTTTATAGGGAATAGGTTTGGGTAAAATAACATCAAATGCCGATATGCGATCGCTTGCAATCATCACCAGCCAGCGATTGTTAATTGTATAAACATCTCTTACTTTTCCTTTATAGAAATCAGTTTGTTCAGGAAAAACATAATTATTCATACACATATAATTTTTACACATTTAAAATACTAATCACACAAGTATTTTTTGTAAAAATATTTTTTAATACCAACTTTACAATGCTTATTTTGCTTTCAATTTAAAAACCAAAACGATTGATATGATAAAGAGTTTCAAATTTCATATTTTTTTGATCGCTGCAAATATTTTTTCTATGGTTGCATTTGCTCAAAATGCAACGATAAGCGGTGTAATAAAAAACAGTGCCAGCGGAGAGATTGTTCCTGCGGTTTCTGTAACAATCAAAGGAACGGGAGTTGGTACGTATACCAATGACAAAGGAGATTTCAAATTATCAACTAATCAGTCGGGGCCACTTACACTTATTATATCTTCAATTGGTTACCTGTTACAGGAAGTTACTGTAAAGAATTCATCTGAATTTTTAAATGTTGAGCTTGTTCCTACAAGCACTTTAGGTCAGGAAGTAGTTGTATCGGCGACAAGAACCCCATCCAGAATTTTAGAATCCCCGGTTACTATTGAAAGAATCAGCGCTGCGAACATTCGAAACTCAGCAGCCGTTTCTTATTATGACATAGTAGGAAAATTAAAGGGAGTAGATGTTGTATCATCATCACTTACTTTTTCAACTCCAAGTACGAGGGGGTTTAACGGAAGTGGTAATCTTCGTTTTAACCAGATTGTAGATGGAATGGATAACCAGGCACCGGGCTTAAACTTTTCTGTCGGTAGCGTGATAGGCTTAACTGAACTTGATGTAGAAAGTGTTGAATTATTACCTGGAGCATCTTCTGCTTTATATGGGCCGGGTGGGCAAAATGGTGCATTAATTATAAATAGTAAAGATCCCTTTAAATACCAGGGCCTTTCTTTTCAAATTAAGACTGGTATTATGCATATTGATGACAGATCAACTAAGGCATCTCCATACTACAACTGGTCATTAAGATGGGCTAAAAAAGTAAGTGAAAAATTCGCATTTAAAGTTGGTGGCGAATTGATACAAGCCAAGGATTGGGTAGGTGATGATTACAGGAATTACGATCGACTGGGTACTACCGGCAGTCCAATTCCTGGCACCAGGGATACCGATCCTAATTACGATGGGATCAATGTGTATGGAGACGAAACAACTATTGATATAAAATCAAATGTTTTAAATCCTTTAGCACAACTGGCACCCTTTTATGCGCCTTATGTAAATGCTTTACCTGCATCAATCAGGGTTTCAAGAACAGGGTATTTAGAAAAAGAAGTTGTTAATCCTAATACAGTAAATTTTAAATTATCTGGAGCAGTTAGTTATAAATTAAGTCCACGATTATCTCTTAATGCTGAAGGATATTGGGGAACAGGAAATACTGTTTATACTGGCAGCGACAGGTATTCACTTTTAAATTTAAAAGTTGGCCAATATAAAGTAGAGCTTGTGCACGCCAATTGGTTTTTAAGAGCATATACTACCCAGGAGAATGCGGGCGAAACTTTTAATTCAACCGTTACAGCAAGATTGTTCAACGAACAATGGAAACCAAGTGGTGGAACAACAGGATGGTATTATCAATATTCTCTTGCCTTCTTAAGTGCAAAGCTTGCAGGGCAATCGGACATTGCTGCCCACAATGCTGCGAGGGCCATTGCCGATGTAGGCCGGCCGGCAGCAGGATCTGATCAGTTCAGGCAAATTCTTGATAGGGTAAGAAGTAAGCCAATTTCACAAGGTGGTGGTTTATTTTTTGATAAAACAAATTTATATAATGTAGAAGGCCAATACGATCTTTCATCATACACTTCTCAATTTGCAGAGATACTTATCGGGGCTAATTATAAAAGATATGTTTTGAATTCTGAAGGTACATTGTTTGCCGACTCAAGTGGTAAGATAGGCATTAATGAGTATGGGGCATACCTCCAGGCTTCAAAGCGCTTTATAAACAATAAACTGAGAATAATAGCTTCGGCCCGATACGATAAAAATGAAAATTTTGATGGAAGATTTACACCAAGAATTTCTGCTGTAATCACAGTTGCAGAAGATAATAATGTGAGGCTAACTTATCAGCAGGCATATCGTTTTGGTTCTACGCAACAGCAGTATATTAATTTAAGAGTGGGAGGTGGCACGGCACTTATTGGTGGTGTGAACAGTTTCAGGGATTTTTATAAATTCGGGTCTAATCCAGTTTATGGAATTGATGATAATTTGTTTGCAGGTAATCCCCAGGTTAAAACACTCCCGAAGTTTAAAGCTGAAACAGTTAACTCTTTCGAGGTAGGTTATAAAGGCCTTTTGATCGATAAAAAATTGCTGGTAGATCTGTATGGATTTTATGGTATATACAAAGATTTCATTGCACGAACTCTTGTAACCCAATCGGTGAATGGTAACATAAATGTATTTACTGATCCGGCAACAGTTAAGGCAAATCTCAATGATCCTGCTAAAACTACCACGTATTCTGTTCCCACAAATGTAAAAGCAAATGTAAACACGTATGGCTTTGGAATAGGGCTCAATTATTCTTTACCATTAAATTTTGCAGTGGGAGTTAATGTTACTTCGGATCATCTCGATAATGTTCCTGCAGGTTTTATCGCTGCCTTTAATGCCCCGGAATACAGGGTAGGCGCCAGCTTCAGCAATAGCGGTTTTGGTTATCAAAAGCGTGTTGGATTTAATTTTACTTACCGCTGGCAGGATGATGTGAACTACCAGGGTGACTTTGCTAACGGCCTTGTACCTGCCTATCATACGCTTGATGGCCAGGTTAGTTATAAATTTCCGGCTCAGAATGTTTTATTAAAACTTGGTGCAACCAATCTTTTAAATCAATACTATCGCAACGGGTTTGGAAACGCTACCATTGGTGGAATTTACTATGTAAGTATTGGTTATAATATTTTTTAACCATTAATTTTATCATTATTAAAGAAATTATATGAGCTTAAGTATTTATCAAAATAAAAAGATATTCAGATTATCTGCTGCAGCGGTTTTCCTGTTCATACTTGCATCGTGTAATAAAGATATCCCAAATGCTACCCCCATTAATTATAAGCCATTAAATACCAGTTCAATTAGTATTGGCTCAATTATTAATTCTGATTCAAACTACAGTTTTTTTAAAGCCGCTGCTACAAGGGTTGGAGCGCTCGCGGGGTTAAGCGATTCAAGTAAAGTCTTCACAGTTTTTTTGCCTGATAATAATGCATTCATAACATCTGGCATTACTTCAAAAGCAGTAATAGCAGCACTACCAATTACGACAATTGGAGGCATAGTAAACTATGCAATAATCCCGGGGGAGCAATTTACATCAGCAGAAGTTCCCACAACTTTTCCTAATATTCAATTACCCACAGCAATAACGATAGGTTTTTTACCAGGTACGCCGGTTCCTCTAAAGCTTAGTACTTTTCCTTCAAAAAGAGCAACGGGTTTCTGGGATAATAATATTCCTGTTACCATGCCTGACTTAAAATTTCAAAATGGTGTGGTCCATATAGTTGCAGGTATTGTAGCACCTCCAAGCAAGTTATTGAGAGATACATTATATAATAATGCGAACCTTACTTATTTTAAAGCTGCGGTACAAAGAGCAGATAGCGGTCAGACAGGTTTAAAAAGGTTCGACTCACTTTTAAATTATGCTGTTACAAACATGACAGTACTTGCGCCTAATGATGCAGCATTTCAAACATTGATATTTGGTCTTGCATTTCAGGGTTATTTGGATTTTCTGAAGTCGTTGGGTCTTGTACCTAATGCTACTGATTCAGCTAATGCATTTGCTACAGCAACCGGTGCTGTTGCAGCAGGCCCTGTTTTTTTGAGTACCAACAATATTACAACTGCCCAGGTAAGAGGGATTATTGCTTATCATTTTTTGGCGAGTCCTAATCCAGTCACTACAGCGTACGAGCCAAATATCAGGGTATTTTCTGTAAACTTTCCAGCAACATCAGCAACACCTTTTTTTGTAAAAACGTTGGTGAATAGTTCATTTGCTCCACATCCCGGCATTAAGGCAGATGCAACTTTTACAACAATAGCCCCTAATATTTCGATTGTAACTGATTTGAAATTTACAGGTCTTGGTACTTTCCCACCGGGAGGAGCGCCATATAGCGGGGCTCCGGCTACTGCTGTTTCTAAAGACAACCATGCGGTAAATGGGGTATTTTATATTATTGATAAAGTTTTATTGCCCCAATAATATTTTTTAAATGAAATGAAAGGCGCAATGAAAGTTGCGCCATTTTTTTTGAGAGGTTAAAAGCGTTTATGCTTTAGCGTTAGATTATACTTTCGAAGATAATGAAGCTCCCAGATACTCCCTGTTCATTCTTGCAATATTCTCTACAGAAATTCCTTTAGGACATTCTGCCTCACATGCATAAATATTTCCGCAGTTGCCAAACCCTTCTTTATCCATTTGATTTACCATATTCAAAACTCTTGTATTTCTTTCAGGAGCGCCTTGTGGAAGTAATGCAAGCTGGGAAACTTTGGCACTTACAAATAACATAGCAGATCCATTTGGGCAAGCTGCCACACAAGCCCCGCAACCAATGCAGGATGCAGCCATGAACGATTCATCAGCCTTATATTTATCTATGGGTATTGCATTGGCATCAACTGCATTACCGGTATTGACTGAAACATAACCGCCTGCTTGTATAATTCTATCGAATGCTTTCCTGTTTACAACCAAATCTTTTATTACAGGAAACGCAGTTGATCTCCACGGCTCAACTACTATTGTATCTCCATCTTTATATGCACGCATGTGCAACTGGCATACAGTATTTTGCTGCCATGGTCCATGAGCCCTTCCATTGATATACATGGCACACGATCCGCAAATACCTTCACGACAGTCATGATCAAATGCAATAGGGTCATTCCCTTCATGTATTAAACGCTCATTCAACACATCAAACATTTCAAGAAAAGACATTTCAGAAGAAATATCTTTTACTTCATAAGTTTCGAATTTGCCTTTAGCTTCATTGTTTTTCTGACGCCAGATTTTCAAAGTGAGATTCATTGTGTAGTGTTCCATTAATAAATTATTTATTATTCAATTATTATATTATCCAATTATTTAAATAGCAATTTTAAAAGGGCAATTTTTCATTTGTATATTTAATTAAAGAGTTAATAGATTTTGGTAGTTTCGTGAGTTCTCCAAAAATATAAGCGTATTCTTCTTCTGAAATTAACTTCCTGATTTTCGCTTTTTCGTTCCAGTCAAAACTTTCTTTTAAAGAACCTTTACTATAACTATAAAATTTTATTTTGTCTTTTTTAAAATGTCTGCCAAAACCTTCAGCAATATTTGCTGATACTGAATCTATAGCTTGTACAAACTGTATCCCTAATGTTTTCTTTGGAAACCATTCCCATTTTATAACCACATCCCATACATAATTGCTTAAATGGAATGCAATCTTGTAACATTCAATATTATTTAATTTTAAAAATTTTTTATCAACTTCTATTTCCATTATTTATGAACTAAGAGAAACACATCCCTTACTTAAACCATTTGAACAAATTAATAATTCAATCATAAAGTAATTAAATAATTATAAATTATTTGTAAGAACGCTGACTCGGCTTCGCTACTTCAAAATGCAAAGCTTCCTTATGTAATTGTTCATCATCATTTGTAAACTCCCATGCCGCAACATAGCTGTAATGCGAATCATCACGCAATGCCTCCCCTTCGGGTGTTTGCATTTCTTCCCTGAAATGGCCGCCACAACTCTCTTTACGGTTGAGTGCATCAAGGCACATCAATTCTCCCAACTCAATAAAATCTGCAACTCTTCCTGCTTTGTCAAGCTCAGGGTTGAGCTCATTTATTTCTCCCGGAATTTTTAAATCATTCCAAAATTCTTTTCGTAAAATTCTTATTTCATCAATCGCTTTTATAAGACCTTGTTCATTGCGGGCCATACCACATTTATCCCACATAATTTTTCCCAGCCTTTTATGAAAGCTCTCTACTGTTTGCTTACCTTTTATATTCATTAATTTTTCAATCCTGTTTTTTACCTCAGCTTCAGCTTCCGCAAAAGAAGGATGATCTATTGGTATTGCTTCGGTTCTTATTTCATCTGCCAAATAATTTCCTAAAGTATATGGAATTACAAAGTATCCATCTGCAAGCCCCTGCATTAAAGCAGATGCACCGAGACGGTTTGCGCCATGATCACTGAAATTGGCTTCACCCAAAGAATACAATCCGGGAACAGTAGTCATCAAATCATAATCAACCCAAAGACCGCCCATTGTGTAATGCACTGCAGGATAAATCCGCATCGGTACATTGTACGGATTTTCACCGGTAATTTTTTCATACATCTCGAAAAGGTTACCGTATTTTTCAGCAACCACTTCTTTACCAAGTTTCACTATGGTATCATCATCTGTGTTGCTCATACCTCTCTTGCCAAGCTCAACTTTTCCGTACCGTTTTATAGCATCAGCGAAGTCAAGATACACAGCCATCTTCGTGGTGCCTACACCGTAACCTGCATCGCATCTTTCTTTAGCAGCACGTGAAGCCACGTCTCTTGGAACCAGGTTTCCAAAAGCAGGATATCTTCTTTCTAAATAATAATCCCGATCTTCTTCGGGTATATCAACACCCTTTCGATTTTCATTTTCATTTTTTGATACCCATATTCTTCCATCGTTTCTCAGGCTCTCACTCATGAGTGTAAGCTTGCTCTGGTGATCGCCACTTACCGGTATACAGGTAGGATGAATTTGTGTAAAGCATGGATTTGCAAACCATGCTCCTTTCTTATGAGCTTTCCATGCTGCAGTAACATTGCTGCCCATTGCATTGGTGCTTAAATAAAAAACATTTCCATAACCGCCAGAGCAAATAAGCACTGCATGTCCAAAATGCCTTTCTAATTTTCCGGTAACCAAATCTCTTGCAATAATTCCTCTTGCTTTGCCATCAATTTTTACTATGTCGAGCATCTCATGACGTGTAAACATTTTTACATTTCCTAAAGCAACCTGCCTTTCTAAAGCGCTATAGGCTCCTAACAATAATTGTTGTCCTGTTTGCCCGGCTGCATAAAAAGTACGCTGTACCTGTGTTCCGCCAAAAGATCGATTGCTAAGCAGGCCTCCGTATTCACGTGCAAAAGGAACACCTTGTGCAACACATTGGTCGATGATTGATGCACTAACTTCTGCAAGACGATATACATTTGCTTCACGTGAGCGGTAATCACCACCTTTTATAGTATCATAAAAAAGTCGAAAAACAGAATCTCCGTCATTTTGATAATTCTTTGCTGCATTAATACCGCCCTGTGCTGCTATGGAATGTGCACGCCGGGGACTGTCCTGGAAACAAAATGCTTTTACTTTATAACCAAGCTCACCCAATGAGGCTGCAGCAGAGGCACCTGCAAGACCAGTACCTATAACCACCACTTCAAGCTTTCGTTTATTAGACGGGTTCACCAGCTTTACATGACTCTTATAGTCCCGCCATTTATGCTCAAGATCACCCTTTGGAATTTTTGCGTCTAATGTCATACGTTAGTGTTAAGTAATTTTATTTTTCTTCTGAAAAAATTCATCCTTTTTTTTACAAGCTTATGTGAGCCAGCCAGCCATAAATGCAATGGGCATAAAAGCAAACAGTATGCATATTGCAAAAGAATAAAAAACTCCTATTCCTTTTATTATAGGAGTATAACGCCTGTGATTTATTCCAAAGGTTTGAAAAGCGCTTTGGAAACCCTGTAATAAATGAAATAAAAGTGAAACTAGACCGATCATATAAAATGTGAATAATAAGGGGTTGGTAAAAATCTCTTTCATTTCTAAATAAAGATTTACCTGGGGGCCGTGAAAATAGAGTTCGTTCTTTGTACCTGCCCAAAAATGATACAAATGCATAACCAAAAAAAGAAGCAGGAAAGTTCCCAGCAAACCCATAGAACGGCTATACCATTTAATCTTAGCGGGTAAATCAATTTTCATATACCCGGTTTTTCTTGATGCCCTGTTCTGCTTCCATAGTAAAAGCCCTTGTATAATGTGCAGCAGGAAGCCTGCAAATAATCCTATTTCCATAAACCTGATAAAAAAATTATGGCTCATAAAAATTGCTGCCCTGTTAAATGTAACGCCGCCGTCATTGTAAAAGATTGTTGCGTTTATGGAAGCATGAATAATAAGATAAGTGATAAGAAAAAAACCCGTGAAAGCCATTACATATTTTTTTCCTATTGAAGAAGTGAATAACTGTTTCCAGGTCATAATTCAGGGAGTTGATAAATTTCAGATATGCAAAAATACTACAGGAAGTTTGATAATTGAGAATTGACAATTGATAGTTGAAAATTTAAAATTGCTCCAAAAGAATCTTTAAGACTACATTTAGAACAGTTACCCAATTCTTCTCAATAAAATATTATCAATCTGGTTGAAAAGCAAGTCAGGCTTCATTGTACGCCAGTGCGGAATATTAATAAGTTCAACATAATTATTTAAGCGTGCTCTTATAAAATCATATTGCGTTTGTTCGGGCATGTTTACACATATCACCCACCCTCCTGCATCAACTGCATCTTCATACCATTCTTCATAATAACTATCATCGCTGCTATGGAAGTTGAGAACATTTTCTGCGATTAAAATAAATTTTGTTATTCCCTGCCGCATAAATTCATCAATAACATCACGCTTCAGGCGCATAATGTCATTTTCAATAGCATCGTTCCATTCGCCTATAAGTTCTATAATTGCATACTGCTCCTGGTAATCTACCATCAATACTTTCAGGTATAATGTTGCACTGCCAAATTCATCCCACAAAGGATGTATATAATAATTATACACCGTTTGTGTAAACGCAAATTCGCTGTATTCTCTTCCAAAAAATGGCGAGCGCTCATCATCCTCTGATGTATATAAATATTGCCAGTTATCGTATGGTTCTATATTCTGCATTTTATAAAATTTTATCGCTATGCAGCTGATAAAATATTTCTTTTCTCTATTGCAAAAATAGTTACATCTGTTGCTTTTGCAAATGAATTTGCATGACTAATTACAATAAAAAAAGCCGCTCTGTAAAGAACGGCTTGGTAAACATAATCCATCACTTTATTCGATCACAAGCTTATCTGCAAAAATTGATTTGTTAGCAGCATCGGTTATCTTAATCATATATACTCCTGAAGCCTGTTTGGTACGCATTTGAAAATTCTCAACCTGTCCTGCACCTTTAATATAAACATCTTTACTATCTATAAAACGGCCCTGTAAATCGGTTAGAGCAACCTTATATTTCCCCGAAGCATTTCCATCAAACGTAATTTTTACTTGCCCGTTACTAACAGGATTTGGATATATTGAAATGAACCGGTTTCCAATTACTTCAATTTTATTAAGTGTTGGCACACCTACACTATTTTGCTTCTCATCCTGGTGCAGCAGGTTACAGCTTGCGAGGTCAGAAGCATTATAAACCTGGCCCTGCGTATTTAATTTGGTTGCAGACAAATCTTTCATATTGACGCTGTAAAAACCCTCGAAAGTATTCGCACTGCTAATGATAACATTATTATCATTAATTACAGCAGCCCCGTTTAAAGTATAAGCAGGTGATACATTGCTTACGGTTCCTTTATAGGTTGCTATTCTTGTTTCAGTATTTATTATAAAAACATTACGGCTCGCAGTGAGGAGATATAAATTTCCAAACGCATCTGCAATTATATCACCACCCCAGCTACTGCATTTATTGTGAACAGAAATTCCATTGTTTGATTCTGCATCAACAAGATTTCCTAAATCAGAAATAATTGTTTTACTGCCTGTAGTAAACCGAATGAGATGATTGCCGTCGTTTGTAAGCGCATAGCCGTTACCGTCAGCTCCAATTGTCATACGGGTTATATTAAATGATTCATCATTATAATCAACATTATTGATAAGAGATTTTTGAATAGTATAAAAAGAAGGTGTACCGTTATTAGCTCTCAGGTCAAGCCACACAAGCTGTCCTGTACGCATTGTGGCAAAAAACAATTTATCATGTCGCTTATCATAAGCAGCGGCGGCGCTCATGAGCATGGTAGGCGAAGGATTGGAAAGTACAATTGCATTTGAAGAAACGCTCACACCATTTTGTTGAAAAGTTGCGGGATTTCCTTTTAGAGTAAACTGATCAACAGCTTTTTTAGTTTCTGCATCAACAAAAGAAAACTTTGTTTTTCCGTTTTCAAAAAGCGTTGTTTTGATATTACCGGAAGCCATATCTATTACTCTTATGTCTGTCCAGTTAAAATTTGCATTAGCCTGGCCGGTTATGGCAAATGCATGGGTGGTTTCCTGTGAAAAACCTTTGAAAGAAATTGCAATAGTAAAAATGAAAAGTAAAAACTTTGGTTTCATAGCGGGAAGTTTAAAATGGTTAACGATTAAAAATGATTTCATAAATCTAAGCAAAATTCTAACTATTTCATAGTTATTAATTATTGTATTTGTCAATTGCTTTTTTTACGCTTCCATATTTTAATAATAATTTCTTTGCAGCAGTTTTATTTGTTATACCGGCTTTTTCCATAAGCATCTTTACTCCCCTATT